>NZ_JBSGCY010000118.1:0-20790 GCF_053602115.1 Nocardia sp. NPDC004582
ACCGGCGGCGGCCGCTCCCCCGGCCCTGTTCACGCTCACCGCGCTGCCCGCCGGCTGGCAGACCCGGACCGATCTGCGGCCGGCGCTGGAGGTGCGGCCGGACGGGCACGCGGTGAAGCGGTCCGATCCCACCGCGCAGCCGGTCGACGGCAAGGTGCCCGCCGACGTGCTGACAGCGGCGGCGACCGAGATGAAGGCGCTGGTCGCCGTCGATATGGGGACCCCGGAGGCAACCGACAAGGGGACCTCGATCATCGACTACATGCCCGAGTCCCGGGACCAGGATCTGCATCTGATCGTGTACGCGCCCGAGATCACCGACGGTCTCAACGACGAGCAGAAGGCGTCCCGCAAGCGCTTCGACGATCTGTTCCAGCGCCTGCTGAACGCCTTCGTTCCGGCCTGAACCCGAACACCGGCCCGAGCGCGAAAACTCAGCCGACCGTCCAGGTTTCGCCGCCGGTGAGCAGCTCCTGCAAGGAGTCCGGGCTCACCGGTTTGCGTTCGGCCGCGGTGCCGAGCTGGGCGCGGACGCCGTCGTCGTAGGTGGGGCGGGTGACGCTGCGGAACACGCCCGTCACCACGTGGGTGAGGTCCTGGTCGGACAGCCGCGACAGGGCGTAGGCGTATTCGGGCCGGTCGGTGTAGGCGTCGTGCACCACGATGTCGGATTCGGCGATGCTGTCGGCGCGCGCCACCCGCAGGCCGAAACCATCACGGACCACGGCGAATTCATCGTCCGCCCCGAAGCGGATGGGCTGGCCGTGCCGCAGGCGGACCAGATGCGATTCGGCGTTCTCGCGGCGCAACGCGTCGAAGGAGCCGTCGTTGAAGATCGGGCAGTCCTGCAGGATCTCCACGAACGCGGTGCCGCGGTGTTCGGCGGCGGCGCGCAACACCTCGGTGAGACCGGCCCGGTCGGAGTCCAGGGCCCGGGCCGCGAAGGTGGCCTCCGCGCCCAGCGCCACCGACAGGGTGTTGAACGGATGGTCGATCGAGCCCATCGGGGTCGACTTGGTGACCTTGCCGGTCTCCGAGGTCGGCGAGTACTGGCCCTTGGTGAGACCGTAGATCCGGTTGTTGAACAACAGGATCGTCATGTTCACATTGCGGCGCAACGCGTGGATCAGGTGATTGCCGCCGATCGACAGCGCGTCACCGTCCCCGGTCACCACCCAGACCGACAGGTCCGGCCGGGTCACCGCCATCCCGGTGGCGATCGCCGGGGCGCGGCCGTGGATGGAGTGGATCCCGTACGCCTCCAGGTAGTACGGAAACCGGCTCGAGCAGCCGATGCCCGAGACGAACATCAGATTCTCGCGCTCGAGACCCAGCTCGGCCAGGAAGCCGCGCACGGTGGCGAGAATGACGTAGTCGCCGCAGCCCGGGCACCAGCGCACCTCCTGATCGGAGGTGTAGTCCTTGGCCTTCTGCGGGCCCGCTGCCCGCGGCACGCCGGACAGTCCGGTGAGGCCCAGATCGGTTCCCACGAGCGGGTTTTCGAGAATGGTCATCACTGTCCCCCTGGAGTGCGGTAGGTCGCGCGCGCCCGTGCGGCGAAGGCCTTGTCCTGTTCCATCTCCGCGATGGAGCCGTCCAGGGCCGCGTCGATCACGCCGACCAGTTCCTGTGCTTGGAAGGCGGTGCCGGCCACCTTGGTCCACGGCTGCACGTCGACCAGGTAGCGGGCGCGCAGCAGCATGGCCAGCTGCCCGCCGTTCATCTCCGGGCAGACCACCGTGCGGTAGCGGCGCAGCACCTCGCCGAGATTGGGCGGGAAGGGATTCAGATGCCGCAGGTGCGCCTGTGCCACCGGCACCCCGCGCCGCCGCGCGCGCCGGCACGCCTCGCCGATCGGACCGTAGGAGCTGCCCCACCCGATGAGCAGCAGTTCGGCGTGGCCGCCGGGATCGTCCACCACCAGGTCGGGCACCGCGATGCCGTCGATCTTGGCCTGCCGCAACCGGACCATGAGTTCGTGGTTGGCCGGTTCGTAGGAGATATTGCCGCTGCCGTCGGCCTTCTCCAGTCCCCCGATGCGGTGCGCGCGGCCCACGGTGCCGGGCACCGCCAGCGGCCGGGCCAGGGTCTCCGGATCGCGGGCGTAGGGCTGGAACGAATCGTCCTGCGCGCCCGCGGGTTCGAAGGCCGGGTCGATGGGTGCGAGCTGCTCGACGCGCGGAATCGCCCACGGCTCGGAGCCATTGGCGATGGAACCGTCCGACAGCAGCAGCACCGGGGTCCGGTAGGTGAGAGCGATACGGGCGGCCTCCACGGCGGCGTCGAAGCAGTCCGCGGGTGAGCGCGGCGCGACCACGGGGACTGGGGATTCGCCGTTGCGCCCGTAGAGCGCCTGCAGCAGATCGGCCTGTTCGGTCTTGGTGGGCAGACCCGTGGACGGGCCGCCGCGCTGCACGTCGATGATCACCAGCGGCAGTTCGGTCATGACGGCCAGGCCGATGGTCTCGCTCTTGAGCGCCAGTCCCGGGCCCGAGGTACTGGTCACCCCGAGCGCGCCGCCCAGCGAGGCCCCCAGGGCCGCGCCGATTCCGGCGATCTCATCCTCGGCCTGGAAGGTGGTGACGCCGAAGTTCTTGTGCTTGCTCAGTTCGTGCAGGATGTCCGAGGCCGGGGTGATCGGGTAGGTGCCCAGGAACACCGGCAGCCCGGACAGTTGCCCGGCGGTGACGATGCCATAGGCGAGCGCGGTGTTGCCGGTGATCTGCCGGTAGGTGCCCGCGGGGAGCGTCGCGGGGGCCACCTCGTAGGTGGTGGCGAACGCCTCGGTGGTTTCGCCGTAATTCCATCCTGCCCGGAATGCGAGGATATTTGCTTCGGCGACATCGGGTGTGGCGGCGAATTTCTCCCGCATGAACTGTTCGGTGCCGCCGATGGGCCGCCCGTACATCCATGACAGCAAGCCGAGCGCGAACATATTCTTCGCGCGCTGCCCATCCTTTTTGCCCACACCGGTCGGTTCGGTCGCGCCGAGCGTCAACGACGTCATCGGCACCCGATGCACCACGAAATCGGTCAAGGTGTCATCGGTGAGCGGATCCCCGGCATACCCGACCTTGGCCAGGGCGCGTTTGGTGAATTCGTCCGTATTGACGATCACCGTCGCCCCGCGCGCCAAATCCTCCAGATTCGCCTTCAGCGCAGCGGGATTCATCGCGACCAGCACATCGGGCTGGTCACCGGCGGTCAGGATGTCGTAGTCCGCGATCTGGATCTGAAACGACGACACACCGGGCAGCGTGCCCTGGGGTGCGCGGATTTCGGCGGGGAAATTCGGTTGGGTGGCAAGATCATTGCCGAATGCGGCGGCCTCGTGCGTGAACCGGTCACCGGTGAGCTGCATGCCGTCACCGGAGTCGCCCGCGAAGCGGATGACGACCCGTTCCAGTTTCTCGACCGCCAATTTCCCTGGGCCGTCGCCGTTTCCGGCCGCCGCAGAGTCGTCATACTGCGAAACCATGCGCGTGCATCACTTCCTCGTCAGATGTGAGGTACTTACGCCAAACTACTCCGCAATATTCGCGACACACCCGTGAAGCGCAATGGTTTCGATCAAAAGAACCGCCGTCAGGCGAACAACGCCAACTGCGGGTCGGGCGTGTGCGATTCGACGGCGCGAACCTCGGGCTCGGCCGGTCGATCACGGTTCAAACGGTGTTTCTCCAGCAGCGGCTCGATACGGCCGCGTAGCCACGCAGAATACTCCGGTGTCACCGAAGTTCCCCGACCATACAGTTGCCGGTAGCGACGCAACAGCGCCGGGTGGGCCTGGGCCAGCCAGGCCAGGAACCAGCCGCGGGTGGAACCGCGCAGATGCATGGGGAACGCGGTGACCCGATCGGCCCCGGCCTCGGCGATGGCGGCGAACAGCGCGTCCAGATGCGCCTGGGAGTCGGTCAGATACGGAATGACCGGGGCCACCATGACATTCACGGCGAACCCGGCATCGGCGAGGGCGCGCACCAGTTCCAGCCGCGCCCGCGGCGACGGCGTGCCGGGCTCGAGGCCCCGGTGCAGTTCCTCGTCGAGGATCGCGATCGACACCGCGAGCTCCACCGGCACCTGCCCGGCGGCCTCGACCAGCAGCGGCAGATCCCGCCGCAGCAGCGTGCCCTTGGTGAGGATGGAGAATCCGGTGCCGGATTCGGCCAGCGCGGTGATGATGCCCGGCATCAGCCGGTAGCGGCCCTCGGCGCGCTGATACGGATCGGTATTGGTGCCCAGCGCGACATGTTCGCGCCGCCAGGACCGTTTGTGCAGTTCACGCCGCAGGATCGGGACGACATTGGTCTTGACCACGATCTGGGAGTCGAAATCGGCGCCCGCGTCGAGGTCCAGATACTCGTGCGTGCCGCGGGCGAAGCAGTAGCGGCACGCGTGCGAGCACCCGCGCATGGGATTGATGGTCCAGCTGAACGGCAGGGTGCCGCTGTCGGGCACCCGGTTCAGCGCACTCTTGCAGAGCACCTCGTGAAACGTGATGCCCTCGAACTCGGGTGTCTGTACGCTGCGTACGAAACCCGCACGTTCGAGCCCGGGGAGCGCGCCGTCATCGGCGCCGAGGGTTTGCCTTTGCCAACGCACCACCCCAGTCGAACATGTGTTCTAGCGAGTGTCAAGCAATCTTCTGCGTGTCGGCCTCGATCGGCCGCCCGTTGTAGAAGGCGACCAGATCCCGGATGGTCTGCTCGGCCGGGCGCGGACGGTAGCCGAGTTCCTCGGTCGCCTTGGTGCGCTCGACGATCGGGGCGGCCAGCAGAGCGCCCATGGCCGCCTTGGAGATGCGGTCGCTGCCGAAGGCCTTGGCCACCGGCTCCATGACCGGCATGCAGGCGTTGATCACCTTGGCCGGGATCGCGAAGGCGGGCTTCATCTTCCCGTTCACCTCGGCGGCGGTGCGGGTGGCCTGGAACATGTCGGTGAAGTGGCCGCCGAGCAGGTAGTTCTCGCCGGTGCGGCCGCGCTCGCCGGCCAGGACCAGGCCGTTGGCCACGTCACGCACGTCGACCAGGTCGAAGCCACCGCTGATCATGACCGGCACCCGGCCGCGGGCCGCGTCCCACAGCGTGGTGTTGATGCGCGAGGCGGTGTTGTCGATCGGGCCGTACACACCGGTCGGGTTGCAGATGACCGCGTCCAGGCCCTTGTCGATGACCGAGCGCAGCTCGATCTCGCCCTGCCACTTGGAACGGTCGTACACCGGCAGATCCGGGTCGATCGAACGCGGCGAACGCTCGTTGATGACGCCGCCGCAGGAGTACTGGTTGAACGCGTGGATGGAGCTGGTGTGCACCATGCGGCGCGCGCCGACCTCGAGCGCGGCCTCGGCGACCACCCGCACACCCTCGGTGTTGACCCGCCAGGCGACATCATTCTTGTGGGCCAGGGTGATCAGCGCGACCAGGTGGTAGACCACCTCGGCGCCGTCGAGCGCGGACCGCATCGAGACCGGATCCAGCACGTCACCGTTCACCCAGGTCACCCCGGGCTGGGCGGCACCGGCGACCCGGTCGATGGCGGTGACCTCGTGACCGCGATCAGTAAGCAGGCGAAGCAAATTGGTGCCAAGGAACCCGGCGGCGCCGGTGACTGCGACCTTCATGGTCAGAAGAATATAGAACTTGTTCTAATTTGCAAGAACGGTCACATCGCGGACCGGATACGGACGGCGTCACAACGCGGACACGCCCGCGCGACCCGCGTGGCGGCCCACACCCCTCGGCGTGGCCGCGAACGCCACGCCGGGCTGGACGCTCGATGGGTTATGTTCATCCCCGCATGTCCACGACGCTTGGGGGGAGCTGATATGGCCGATCTTTCGGTCGACACCGTCGCGGTCCGCGCCTTCGCGGTGACCCAGGACGGCGTGGCCGCCGACATCGCCGCCCAGGGCGGTCTGGACACCGTCACCCACGTAGCCGCCATGACCCCGGTCTTCGGACTCATCGGCGCGGACTTCCTGGCCGGTTACGCCGTCGCCGAACTCCTGCACGCCCGCGACATCAACGCCCTCTCCGGCCGCTTCGCCCAGCTCGGGCGGGCGGCGTTCGGTTCGGCGGCCACCTACGACCGCACCGACGCCGCTTTCGCGGGCGACCTCGGCACCGCCGCCGCGCAGATCGGCGACCAGGCATGAGGCCACTCGACTCCGGCGTCATCGGATTCGGCCCGGCCGGTCCGGACCTCGGCGCAACGGGAGCGCAGCGTGTGGACGTCGTCTTGCCCGGCCCGGTTCCGGCGTTGCCAGTGGGTGCGCTACCCGCGGACATGCCGCCGCTGCCCGCCGATCCGGTCGGCGATCTGATGAAGGGCTTGGCGCTGCCCGCGATTCCGGGACTGGACGCGTTGTTCGCACCGTTCCTGCACCTGCTGCGCGCGTTCGGCACCGGCGTGTTGGGCCGGCTGAATCCGGCCATGCTGCTCAGCGCCGGGTCCACGGTGATCGAGTCCGCGGTGCTGGTCGGCGGCGGTGCGCTGCGGACGGTCGAATCCCTGTGGCAGGGAGAGGCTTCCGAGAGCGCTCAGGCGGCGGGCAGGCGGGCCGGAGAGCACGGTCTGGAGACCGCCGGGCGCGGGTTCGATCTGTCGACGATCATCGATCGGGCCGCGGCCGTGGTTCGACGCGGCAATCTCCAGCTCACCGCCATCGCCGAGGCTTTCGCCACGGAGGCCACCGCGCTGGCCCCGCTGATCCTGACCCCACTCGGCCAGACCACCCTGATCGCCTCGGCCACTCGGCATCTCGGGGAGGCCGTGACGGTCGTGAACACCACGCGCGGCGAACTGTCGGTCTGCACCGCACAGGTGCAGGGGCTGATCGGGCAGCTGATCGGGCAGGGCGGTGGCCCGGATCCGGCGGGGGTCGCTCAGGCCCTGGCGCAGAATGTGGGCCGGCCGATCCTGGAGCAGGCCCAGGACTTGCTCGAAAGTGGTTTGCTTGCCGCGACTTCCACTCCCGACGATCCGTCCCGATCGAATTCGCCGGGCGGGCTTCCGGACACATCCGCGACCGGTGTCGGCGGGGGTGGTGGCCTCGGAAACGGCGGCGGCGCGGGCGGTCTCGGCGGCGGCATGCCGTCGGCCCCGGGCGGGCCGGGCTCGTCTCCACCGGGCGGCGGCAGCACTGATCCCGCGAATCAGTTCGGCGCGGGCGGCGTCCCCGGCCGTGGACCCGTCGGCTCGGGCTTCCTGGGCTCGCCCGCCGCGGCGGGTGCCGGTAGAGGCGGGGGCGAGGCACCGCACGGCCGGACGGTGCAGCCACACCGGAGCTCTACCGTCGAATGCGAACTCACCGGCAATCTGGGCACTGTCGCCCCCGGGGTCATCGGCCAGGCAGAGGATCCTCTCGACGCGGCCGAAGCCGATCAGCTCTGAGCCGACCGACCGATCACGCCGGAAAGGGTGATACCGCGGTGATCTGGACGGGTACCCAGACCACCGCGGCATCGGTGGAGACCGAAAGCGGATGTACACCCCGCGGGCTCGGCCACCGTTTCAGGGCGCGCTCGCGCACGCCGCGGTGGGTTACACCGCGGTCGGGCGCGCCTGCGCGTCGACTCCGCCGTCGATGACGAACTGGGAACCGTGGATGAATCCGGCCTGCGGACCCATCAGGTAGACGATGAGGGAGGCGATCTCCTCGGGGCGGCCGTTGCGGCCGATCGGGGAGACGAAGTTGCGGATGGCCTCGCCGTAGCGCGGATCGTCGAGCCCGGCCTGCAGCAGCGGGGTGTCGACGCTACCCGGGGCGACGGTGTTGAGGCGGACGCCGGCGGCGCCCCACTCGACGGCGCGCTCGCGCACGGCCACGGTGACGGCGTTCTTGGAGGCGGCGTAGGCGTAGCTGCCCGCGTAGTCCCCGGCCTGGGCGAAGGCCTCGGCCTCGGTGCCCGAGGCGATCGGGTTGTCCTCCCACTTGATGTGGGTGGAGGCGACCGACGAAACCACCACGGCCGCAGGGTTTTCGCCCTTGGTGAGGGCGGGCAGCAGGGCGTCGAGCAGGGCCACGGTGGCGCGGTAGTTGATCTCCACCACCAGGTTGGGGTCGGGCACCTGGGGGCCGACGCCGGCGCAGAGGATCAGGCCGTCGAGGCTGCCACCCGCACGCTCGAGCACCGCCTCGACCGCGGCGGCGCGGGCGTCGGCGTCGGTGAGGTCCACGGTGATGTCCGCGTTGCGCAGGTCGATGCCGATGATGTCGTGCCCGGCGGCTCGCAGGGCGGCGGCGGTGGCCGCGCCGATGCCGGACCCGGAGCCGGTGATGGCGATGGTCATGGGGCGATTAGAACAAGCGGCAGAACAATCGGGCAACCCCCGCTCCCGGATCATCTCGGCCACCGGGATCGCGGCGGCGGGGTGCCCGGCGGGTGGGTTGACTGTCCGAATCGGCCCGGATCTGATGCCTTTTCGCGAGGGTGGCGCTAGCATCAGCTACAAAACTAGAATCGGTTCTAGTTTTTTCGCACTTGCTCACTGTCGAGAGGACGATCGATGCGCTTCACCTACGCGGAGGCGATGACCAACCCGGATTACTACATCCCCCTCGCTCAGGCTGCCGAAGCCGCCGGGTTCCACAGCATCACCGTGGCCGACAGCATCGCCTACCCGGCCGAGTCGGATTCGAAGTATCCCTACACCGCGGACGGCAATCGCGAGTTCCTCGACGGCAAGCCGTTCATCGAGACCTTCGTGCTGTCGGCGGCCATCGCGGCCGCCACCACCACGCTGCGCCAGACCCCGTTCGTGCTCAAGCTGCCGATCCGCCCGCCGGTGCTGGTCGCCAAGCAGGCCAGCTCGCTGGCCCGGCTGAGCAACAACCGCTTCGCGCTCGGCGTGGGCATCAGCCCGTGGCCGGAGGACTTCCAGATCATGGGCGTCCCGTTCGAGAAGCGCGGCAAGCGCATCGACGAGTGCATCGAGATCGTGCGCGGCCTGTCGACCGGCGAGTACTTCGAGTACCACGGCGAGTTCTACGACATCCCGAAGATCAAGCTCACTCCCGCCCCCACGAAGCCGCTGCCGATCCTGCTCGGCGGCCACAGCGACGCCGCGCTGCGCCGCGCGGTGCGCCTGTGCGACGGCTGGATGCACGCCGGCGGCAACGGCGAGGAGCTGGACAAGTACCTGGCGCGGATCGACGAGCTGCGTGCCGAGCGGGACCACAAGGGCGACTTCGAGATCCACGCGGTCTCCTACGACGGCTACACCCCCGACGGGGTGAAGCGCTGCGAGGAGAAGGGCATCACCGACCTGATCGTCGGCTTCCGCAACTCCTACGCCAAGGAGCAGGACACCGAGACCCTGGAAGAGAAGATCACCAAGATCAAGTGGTACGGCGACAACGTGATCGCCAAGCTGAGCTGATCATGCCGGCCCGGCGGTGCTGATCACGCCGGCCCGGCGGTGCTGATCACGCCTTCTTCGCGAACCCCAGCTCGATCACGGCGTCGCGTTCGCCGACCAGCTCGGCGACGCTGTGATCGATTCGGGTGCGGGCGAATTCGCCGATCTCCAGGTCCGGCACGATGGTGTACTCGCCGTCGGCGCAGGTCACCGGGAACGAGCTGATCAGCCCCTCGGGCACGCCGTAGGAGCCGTCCGAGGGCACCGCCATCGAGGTCCAGTCGCCGGGGGCGGTGCCCCGCACCCAGTCGTGGATGTGGTCGATGGCGGCGCTGGCCGCACTCGCCGCCGAGGACGCGCCGCGCGCGGCGATGATAGCGGTGCCGCGCTGCTGGACGGTCGGCACGAAATCGCCGGTCACCCAGGCGGGATCGTCGATCACGGTGAGCGCGTCGCGGCCGCCGACGGTGGCGTGCGCCAGGTCGGGGTACTGGGTCGCGGAGTGGTTGCCCCACACCGTGATCCGCGCGATGTCCGCGGCCGCGGCCCCGGTCTTCTCAGCCACCTGCGCGATCGCGCGATTGTGGTCGAGGCGGGTCAGGGCCGTGAACCGCTCGGCGGGAACGTCGGGGGCGTTGTTCATGGCGATGTAGGCGTTGGTGTTGGCCGGATTTCCGACCACCAGCACCCGGACGTCATCGGCGGCATTGGCATTGATGGCCGCGCCCTGATCGGTGAAGATGGGCCCGTTGGCAGCCAGCAGGTCCGCGCGTTCCATCCCGGCGCTGCGGGGCCGCGACCCCACCAGAATCGCGATGTTCGCGCCCTCGAAACCGAGCCACGGGTCGTCGGCGATATCGATGCCGGCCAGCAGCGGGAACGCGCCGTCCTCGAGTTCCATCGCGACGCCTTCGAGCGAGGCGACGGCCGCGGGAATCTCGAGCAGCCGCAGGCGCACCGGCGTGGAGGCCCCGAGCAGGGCCCCGGAAGCGATGCGGAACAACATGCCGTAGGCGATCTGCCCGGCGGCTCCGGTCACGGTGACGGTCACTGGCGCAACGTTGCTCACGGCGATCTCCTCGCGATAGCGGCTGATCTCCCTTCGACCCTATCGACGCGCACGCCGCATCTCGCCCGGCCGTGAGCAAAGGAACACCGGCCGCGAGCCCACATCACAGCCGCGACCAGCACCGCGCCGCACGCCGGAGTGCGCATCGGGTGGCGGTAGCGGCCCGACGCACCGCGGCCGCGGCATCCGAGGGCTGACAGCCTGCCTCTGACTCGTTGCGCCAGTAGTAGGTGGCGTGCCGCACGGGCGCGCAGTGGCCTTCGAGGTGCACCTCGATGACGGCGTTCCGCTCGTGCTCATCGAGATCGACCAGCATCCGGTCGCGCACGATGCGGGCGTCCGAGGTGGCGCGAGAGCCGCAGTGGCGGGGCACCGGCATGGGTGGAGTCAGTGGCCGATGTCCGGTCCGGCGATCCGAGTCGTCGTCAGCGGGCGAGGTCGGCGATATCGGAGTCGGCGAGGATGATCGGCCCGGCCGCGTCGCGGGCGCGGACCAGCTGGACGGCGCGGTAGAGGGGGCGTTCCTCGGCGTTGGCGTCGCGGGCCTCGGCGCGCAGCTGCTGGACCAGCACGCCGGAGATGGCCAGGGCGGCGGCGAGCGGGCAACCGGCCAGGGCGTCGGCGAGTTTGCGCAGGCCCAGGATGTGGAGTTCGCGGCCACTGCCGGAGTCGCTGTAGATGGCCAGCGGCACGATCTGGGTGTCGGGGCCCACGGTGGCGCGCAGCACGATGCGGCTGATCTTGCCGGGGTTGATGACGATCTCCACGGCGGTGGCGACGGCCAGGTCCAGGTGGCGTTCGCCGCGCCAGGTGCGGGCGTGGATCACGCTGCCGGACACCGTGATCCGGCGGCGCTGCACGGCCAGGGAGTACAGGACGGTCGGTGCGCCGAGGACCAGACCCGCGGCCAGCGCGGTGGGCCAATGCACGAACAGCGCCATCAGCAGGCCGACCCCGATGCCGATGCCGAGCGCGGCGAGGGTGAGTTTGCGCAGCGCGGGGGCCAGCAGTTCGGGGGCGATCAGGTCGAGGCCGACCTCGCCGGATCCCGGCGTCGATTCATGAGTCACAGCAGTGCATTCGTCCAGGTCTGTAGGGTTCGCGCGGTCCGCCGGCGGGCACCGGCCCGTGCGGCGTGCGCGGGTATGTCAGCTGGCCTCTACCTCATACCCCGATTCACGCACCCGTATGCGGATTCGGCGGAGGTTCGCCGGGCTGTAACAACGCCGCCCCGCCAGGTAACAACCACGCCGCACCGCCCGCCAACCCTGCCGCGCCGCCAGGGCCGGCAGCGGTCACGTCGCAGCCAGGCCAGCCGGTCGAGGACCTGCTTGGTGGGCGACAGCCGCTGATCGCGACCCGAACCGGCACGGTCGCGGCGTGCGCGGCAGCAGCGGTCACGTCGCGGCAGCAGTGGTCACGTCGTGCGACTCGGTGGTCACGTCGCGAAGCAGCAGTGGTCACATCGCGCGGCAGCAGTGGTTGTGTCGCGCGGCGGGAGTGGTCGCGCGGCGGAGGCGCCGTTGTGCGGTGGGAGCGGGTGGCGGATCCGGGCGTCTCGGTGTTGCCCGGGTCCCGCCTGCGCGATCAATCCTGTTCGCCCGCAAGGGCGGCCGCGACCTGGGCGACGGCCTCGTCCAGGGGGATCTGGCGCTGTTCGCCCGTGCTCAGGTCCTTGAGCCCGATCTCGCCGTCGGCGACCTCGCGGTCGCCCAGGACCAGCGCGAGCCGGGCCCCGGACTTGTCGGCGGCCTTCATCGCGCCCTTCATGCCGCGCCCGCCGTAGGCGAGGTCGGTGCGGATTCCGGCCTTGCGCAGGTCGGCGGCCAGCACCACCAGGCGCTGTTTGGCGACGTCGCCGAGCGGGATGCCGAAGACCTGCACGCGCGGCCCGTCGACGGCGGTCTTGCCCTCGGCCTCGAGCGCGAGCACGGTGCGGTCGACGCCGATGCCGTAGCCGATGCCCGACAGCGCCTGCCCGCCGAGTTCGGCCATCAGCCCGTCGTAGCGGCCGCCGCCGCCGATGCCGGATTGCGCGCCGAGTCCGTCGTGCACGAATTCGAAGGTGGTCTTGGTGTAGTAGTCGAGCCCGCGCACCATGCGCGGGTTGACCACGTACGGCACGCCGAGCGCGTCGAGGTGGCCGAGCACCTGCTCGAAGTGCGCCTTGGCGGACTCGGACAGGTGGTCGATCATGAGCGGCGCGTTCGCGGTCATCTCCTTGACCTCGGGACGCTTGTCGTCGAGCACGCGCAGCGGGTTGATCAGCGCCCGGCGGCGGGTCTCCTCGTCGAGCGGGAGCTTCATGAGGAATTCCTGCAGCAGGTCGCGGTACTGCGGGCGGCAGGTCTCGTCGCCGAGCGAGGTGATCTCGAGCCGGAAGCCGTCGAGCCCGAGGTTGCGGAACCCGGCGTCGGCGATGGCGATGACCTCGGCGTCCAGGGCCGGGTCGTCGACGCCGATGGCCTCCACGCCGACCTGCTGCAGCTGCCGGTAGCGGCCCTTCTGCGGGCGCTCGTAGCGGAAGAAGGGCCCGGCGTAGCAGAGCTTGACCGGCAGCGGGCCGCGGTCGAGGCCGTTCTGGATGACCGCGCGCATGACGCCCGCGGTGCCCTCGGGACGCAGGGTGAAGCTCTCGCCATTGCGGTCGGCGAAGGTCCACATCTCCTTGGAGACGACGTCGGTCGACTCCCCCACACCGCGTGCGAACAGCGCGGTCTCTTCGAAAACCGGCAGCTCGACATGCCCGTATCCGGCCAGTCGCGCGGTGGCTACGAGGCCGTCCCGGACGGCGACGAACTCCGCGGAGGTGGGGGGCAGATAGTCCGGGACCCCCCTCGGGGCACTGAAGCTGCTGGTCTTGGTCACGATGGTCAAGTTTCCACCACGGCCGCGCGCCAAGTCCAACCGGTTACCGGCCCGGCCCTCATATGTAGGTTTTTCTCAGCGAATGCAGGTAATGTCTGCCGCGGCCGCTGGGCTGACGGGCTCGTTTGTGCTGACGGCCCAATGTCTGTACAGACATCAGATACCGACCGTTCACGGAGGGACAGTTAGTGCCGAGCAATGAACAGCGACGCGCAGCGGCGAAACGGAAGCTGGAGCGTCAACTCGAGAACCGGGCCCAGCGCGCGCGCAAGCGCAAGCAGCTCACCATCGCGGCATCGGCGCTGGGCGTCGTGGTCGCCGTGGCGGCCGGTGTCGGCATCTACTTCCTGACCAAGGGCGATGACAACAGCAGCAACAGCGCGAAGGCGTCGGAGACGCCGGACGCCTCGCTGACCGCCGCTCCCCCGCCGGCCGCGAAGGCCAAGCCGGCCTCGGTGAGCTGTGAGTACCGGCCGTCGCAGAAGCCCGCCGACAAGCAGGTGAGCGCGCCGGGCACGGCCAACATCACCACCGCCGGTGAGGTGAAGGCCACCATGGACACCAATCAGGGCCCCATCACCATGACCCTGAATCCGGGCGAATCCCCCTGCACGGTCAACAGTTTCGAGTCCTTGGCGAAGCAGAAGTACTTCGACGCGACCAGCTGCCACCGCATGACCACCGGTAAGGGTCTGCAGGTGCTGCAGTGCGGCGACCCGTCCGGCACCGGAATGGGCGGTCCCGGTTACGAATTCGACAATGAGTACCCGACTGACCAGTACGCGGCGACCGATCAGGCCGCGCAGTTCCCGGTCGAGTACAAGCGCGGCGTGCTGGCCATGGCCAATGCCGGCCCGGGCACCAATGGCAGCCAGTTCTTCCTGGTCTACGGCGATTCCCAACTGCCGCCGCAGTACACGATCTTCGGCACGGTCGACGAGGCCGGGCTGGCCACCCTCGACAAGATCGCCAAGGGCGGGGTCGCGGGCGGCGGTCAGGACGGCAAGCCGGCCATGGATGTGAACATCCAGTCGGTCCAAATCAACTGACCAGCACGGTTTTTCGGCCCCGGCGCGAATCGCGCCGGGGCCGTTGCTTTTCCGGCGAAAGTCTCGGGAAGGTCCCGTTGAACCTCTCGTGTAAGGCTTCCCTAACCAAAGAAAATCCTGAGTTTTCCCTCACCTGCCGGAATTGTGCGATATATGCTGGATCGCGACGCGCGCGTACGGCGGTTTCGGAGTTTTCGCTGGTAATCTCGTAGAACGGAGTACCAAGGCGAAGTAAAGCCCACCGGGCAATCCCCACTCGGGCCGCCGCTTCGCCCCATGTTCTCCGGGTGTCCGCGTTTGCAGGCGGGACGACCTATGCGCAACCACCGTTCGCGTAGCGAGGTCCGTGACGAAGCACCATCATCCATAGTGATCCAACTGCAGCATCGGGGAGCAGGCAATGGCCGAGGAACTCGACGACATCGGCCGCGAAACGGCGGCGATGATGAGGCAAATGTTGCAGCTCGCGACACTTGTCGCGCTGCGCACCCGGGAACGTGGCCAGAAGGAAGCGGAAGCGCGGGTCAGGGTCACCGAGGCCCGCCAGAAGGAAGGCCGCGAGCGCCGGTTGCGTGAGGCGGCCGATGCCAAGGCCCGCGACCCGCGGAACCGTGAACTCTCGCGAATCCTGGAGCGCCCCACGCTCGAACGCGGCGGCGTCTCCCTCGAGAAGGATCGGTTCTCGGCGGCGACCGAGGCCACCCGCATGGCCGCGCAGCAGGCCGGTCGCGGTGGCGCCCGGTACGACTCGGTGGAGCGGCGAACCGCTCTGGCCCAGCACCTTTCGCGCATGGGCATCTCGCCGGAACTGCAATCGGTGCGCATGCTGATGGAAGTCGGCCAGGCGCAGTCGGCGCAGGACGCCGTACGAATCCGGGAGCAGGAGGCGGCTCAGCGTCGCGTCCGCGAGCAGGAAGCCCACGAGCGGGAGCGCGAACGCGCCCGCTCGCGCGAACGAGTCTGAGTATCAGTCGTTTCGGCCGTTGTGATGGGTACCGTGGCGGATCGCCTTGCGATCCGCCACGATCCGTTTCCGGGGTCTAGAGCGGGAACTCGCCCATGGTGGGGTTGCTGAACAGACCCTGCTGCGGCGACTTCAGCGGCAGCGGCGTCAGCATGTCCTTGTGTCCGTTGCGCACACTGCAGTACTTGAACGGGCCCTTGGGGTCGAACAGCTTCGCCATGTGCGGGTCGGCGTGGTCGAGGAACCACACGCTCAGACCGGTCTTGCCGTCGTAGCGGAAGTGCTCCCACGCCCGCCACATGGCATCCAGCCGGGCGACCGCCTCGGCGTGCTTCCACCATTCCGGACACCACACGGTGTCGCTGATATCGGTCACCTGCCGCCGGTACACCAGACTCAGATAGTTCTCGACGAACTCGACCACGCTCTGGTAGACCATGCGCTGCGGCTCGTCGGGACGACGGCCACGGGAGTCGTCGAAGGGGAAATCATCAGGGTGCTGCTCGTCGCTCACAGCGGTCGGACCTCCTTGGGAGCCGCGACATCCGGGATTGTCTCTTTGATCAGCGCGGGACTGGTCAGATCATCGATGGTGGTCTTCTTCGTCGGCGACGGGTCGTGCGCCTCGATGGAACGCTCCACCGCGGCCGCGTCGGCGCCCTCCCACCACGGGACCGTGCGCAACAGCACCGCCGGTGTGCCGGAGGAGAACAGGATGGCGCGCCCGCGCGGCAGGGTGGCCAGGGCGTGCGCGTTGAAGGTCCGGGAGGAGCTCAGCGAACGCGAATAGCTCTTGCCGCCCTTGGATTCCGACACCGATTGCGCGATCGAGTCGTAGTCGCCGATGGCCTCGGAGCGCTGTTGCAGGAATGCCATGTCGTCGATGCCGCTGCCGATCACCTTGATATTGGCCGCGCCCCAGAGCGCTTCCATACCGTCGGGTCCCCAGCAGCGCGCGCCCTGGGCCCAGGACTGCAGCACCGTCATCACCACGATGCCGCGAGATCCGAAGTGGCTGTACTGCTTCGGCAGATCCTTCCAGCGCACCACGTTCGCGGCCTCGTCGAGCGCCGCCAGCAGCGGCACCGGCAGCCGGCCGCCGGGCGAGCGCGAGGCCTTGTGGGTGGCGACCTCGATGACCGCCGCGGTCAGCGCGCTCACCAGCGGCGCGGCCGATCCCCGGCCTTCGAGCGAGAGGCAGTACAGGGTGCCGTTGCCCTCCAGGAAGGCCAGTTCGTCGAAGGGTTCGCGGCCGCCGTTGGGGATGATCCACGGCTGGATGTGCGGCAGTTTCAGGCAGCGGATCATGGCCTTCGCGCCGCCGAAGATGCCGTCGCGGGTGCGCACGTCGAGGTTGTACTGCCCGGCCAGGCCCTCGGCCATGTAGTGCTTGGCGCTGCGGCGCAGGATCTCCACGGGCGTGGTGTCGAGCGGGTTGTTCACCCATTCCCACGCCCGCAGGATATTGCTGCCCTCGAGGCCGGCGGCCAGGAACAGCGCGGCGAGCAGGTCCTCGGCTTCGGGGTCGAAGTAGGAGTCGGCGCCGCCGCCGGCCGAGGGACTGCCCTCGGCGTCGGAGAAGTGCCCGGCCAGGCTGACCGCGCGCACCTCGGCGCCAGGGCGGTGCACATCGACCCAGGCCAGCGGATCCCAGTACCACTGGGGTTCCTGCTGCGCCTGCCAGTCGTGCGAATCCGGGGCCACGCCTTGCGGATCGAAGACGAAGATCGGGGAACCCTTGCCCGCGCGCACATCCCGGGTGGCGTCGACGACGTCGCGCTTGTTGGAGGTGACCACCACCGGGCCGATGGCGGCCAGCACCGCCGGGATGACCCGGGAGGTGGTCTTGCCCTGGCGCGGACCCCAGATGTCGACCTGCAGGTCCTCGTAGGAGCCGTACATCATCTCGCCGTCGGCGACCGACATGCCGATCGGAATGCCCGGCACCAGTGCGTCTCCGGGCCGCATGAGCGAACCGGGAATGACCTTGTCGCCGGTGAGGTGGGTGTGCAGCGGCACGCCCATCTTCCCGGCCTTCTCGCGCACCCCGGCCAGGGTGAGCGCCTTGATGGCGCCGCCGGAGCCCATGTGGTCGGCCTTGTCGTCGATGGCCAGCCGGCCCTTCTTGGCGGCCTCGGCGCGATAGCGCTTGTACCACACCCAGCCCGCCGTCCCGGCCACGATCAGCACCACGATGACGGTGGCGGCCGTGGGCCAGTGCAGCTGGCCCTTGATCAGGTTGACGACGATGGCGATCGGGTTGATCGGCAGGTTCTGGCGCGGCGAGCTGAGCAGATTGCCCAGTTGGACTGCCAGCCACAGGGTTCCGAAGATATAGAAACCCGCGTACACGAGGTGCAGGGTGCGGTCTGGACCCGGATCGGCCGGGTCCTGCACCGGTGTCTTCGCCATCTCTATCCTCCTGGGATGACCTGTGAGTCGTTGCCGCTCAACGGAATTCGTCCAGCAACCAGTTACCGCCGGGGCCACGCACGACGGTAGCGACGACCGTGGCCGGGGGTAGCTTTTCCCGCTTGCCGTCCGGGTGGACGACCGTCTGCTCGATACCGATCTTGTATTGCTGCCGGTTCGGGTCGGCGCCCGCGGGCGCTTTCTCGCCGGAGGCGAACGCGAACGCCTCGACGTGCGCGTTCTCCTTGGCCCATTCGGCCCACCGCAGCGTCGGGCGCGGTGTGTCCACGGCGGTGGACGGGTTGTCCAGGGTGCGGATCAGGGTGGGACCCAGCCATTTCCGGGCCCGGCGCAGCGCGTCGCCCTCGGATTCGGTGGCCGGATTCCAGGTGTAGATCTGCTGCAGCGCCGCCACCGCGACCCCGTCGGGGGTGGTGGGGTCGGGCGCGGGCGCGACCTCCAGCAACCGGGTGGTGGTCGTGGGCGCTTGCCCGGCAGGCGGATTCGAGCCGCCGCCGTTCGAGCCGCCGCCGGAACAGGCGGTGGCCAGCATCGCGACGCTCACCACCAGCATCACCACCCCAATCGGACCACCCTTCCAGGCTAGTCTCCGGGTGCGGCGCGCGCGCCATACCAGCCGGTTTCGGTGCTCGGCGTGTCCAGCCCCGTTGCGGCCGTTCGGGAATTCGTCGCGGCAGCGGCTCATGTGCCGCGCTTGGCGTCGTGGAGGGTTTCCACCAGCGAGCGGTTCATCTCCGCGGCCGCGGCCAGCTGCTGTTGCAGCAGCGCCACCTTGCGGCGCAACGCGACCGCGTCCATCCGCTCGAGGCCGGGGGTCTCGGCGGCGCGCACCCAGTTGCGCACCGAATTGGTGTGCACGCCGATCTGTTCGGCCACCACCCGGCACGCCTCGGATTCCGAGCGCAGCTTGCCGGTCAGCGCGATGACCTGCTCGACCGCGGCCTGCCGGACCTCCGGCGACACTCTTCGATACGACCGGTGCGGCATCATGCGGCGCTCCCCTCGTCCGAGCCGGGGTCCACACCCGCGCCGCGGGTGGCGGTGGTCTCGGTGAATTCGCTGAAACGCTGGTTGGTGTCGTGGATTCCGCTCTCCCGCTCGGAGATGGTGAACTCCATGTGGAACGGGATACCGGGGCGGCGGTCCTCGCCGATCTTGAGCAGGAACTTGCCGGTGCCGGGCGCGGGCGGGCGCTGCTGGCCCGGTTTGAGCGCCTCACCGGTGAGCGCCTGCGGCGCCGACCAGCTGGTCACCATGTCCTCCTCGGCGGCGGTGAACGGCACGGTGGAATCCAGGCGCGCGATCTCCTCGGCCGGCAGCGCGCCGAAGATCTTGGCGCGCGCGCGTTCCAGGAAGCCGAGCGCCTTGGCGATGGCGGCCTCGGAACCCAGCGCCTGCAGGTCCTTGATGGTGTGACTGATCATGATCAGCGAGGTGGCGATGCCGCGCTGCAGACGGGTCAGCTCGTCCACGCGGTCGACCATGAAGTCGCCCAGGCCCAGCACCTGCCACAGCTCGTCCATCACGACCTGGAAGTAGCGCTGCGGACCCAGATCCGCGTCCGCCAGCACGTGCGCGGCCTCGACCGAGGCGAAACCGTCGGCCCAGCAGGCCAGCATGACCGCGGCCTTGAGCTTCTTGTCGCCGGTGGGGATGTGCGAGACGTCGATACAGACCGCGGTCGCGCCGGTGTCGATGGGAGTCGTGGTCTGGCCGTTGAAGATCGCGCCGAACGGGCCCTGGGTCAGCGCACGCAGCGAGCGGCGCAGCTCCTTGATCGCCTCGGCGTACTCCTCCTCGTCGTCCGCGCCCGCGTCCAGGCGCAGTTCGTCGCCGCCGGCGACGACCACATCGAGCAGATCCTCCATGATGGGCGGATTCTCGGGCGTGAAGGCGCTGCCGGCGCGATAGAGGATGCGCAGGCTGGTGGAGATGAGGGTCTCCTCGAAGTCGCGCACCCGCTCACCGCGGACCAGCTCGACCAGACCCGCGACCAGACTGACCTGACGCGCCCGCATCTCCTGCATGACCTGGGTCCGCAATTCGGGGAGGTCCTCGAGCCGCGGCACGATCGAGCCCAGCACACCGGCGGCGAGCGGGTTCAGTTTGCCGTGGCCGTAGCCCAGGTCGATGACCTGGCCGCCGACCAGTTCCACCAGTTTGCGGTAGTCGGGTTTGACGTCGGCCAGCACCAGCGGCGTGATGCCCTGCGCGACGCCGCCCAGCACGATCCGGCGCACCAGCGAGGACTTGCCGAAACCGTTGAGGCCCAGCACGAACAGGCTGGGAGCGGTGATGAAACTGCCGCGCATGAACCAGTTCATCGGGTCGAAGCAGACCGGTGCGCCGGTGTGCAGGTGCGAGCCGAGCGGGGTGCCGATGAGCGGCGCGCCCGCGCCGACCGACCACGGCCACAGGCCGGCGACCTGCGCGGTGGTGGCGCGGTACTCGACCGGCCGGCCGATCACGTTCATCCGCCCGCCGCCCGCGCCGATATAGCCGCGGTCGGTGAGTTGGGCGGTGGTCCGGTCGAATTCGTCGAAGTTGCCGTACTCCATGCGCTCGGCCCGCGCCGCGAAGTTGCGTCGCCGCAGGTCGTCGGTGTGCAGCCGGAAGGTGGCCCAGGCCGCCTTGATCCCGTTGCCCTCCCGCGCGGTCACCTCCAGCTTGGCCCGCTGGGTGTCGTCGAGCAGTTTGGGTCCGGACTGCTTCTTCTTGGCCGCCGCCTTGCGCGCCGCGGCCCGCTTGGCCGCGGCCTCCCGCTCGGCCTGCTCGAGGTCCTTGTCCCGCTTGTCCTTCCGGAGTCCGGAGCGCCCGCGCTCCTCCGCGGTGGACCGCTCCGGGCGTCCGGTCCGCACCGGCCGGTTGCGTACCGGGCGCTCCCCCGGCTCGCTCTCGGGCCGCGCGGGTCGTGCCCGCCCGGGCGTTCCGGTCCGGCCACCCAGATGCACACGATCGGCGTCGGTGGACCGCCCGCGGCCTTCGGATGCGCTGCCGCGCCGTGCGTCCCGCTCGCCCTCGGCGCGCCGATCACGGGCGGGACCACC
>NZ_JBSGCY010000119.1:0-20608 GCF_053602115.1 Nocardia sp. NPDC004582
GGCGCGGCACTCCCCGCGGCGCCGCCCGGGGCGGTGGTGTCGTCGGCCGCGTCCGGCCCGCTACCGCCGTCGTCGATGGTGAGCGCCGCGATCACCCCCGCCGCGAGCACCGGCATTCCGACTCCGATGACTCCGGCCAGCACGACCGGATTCGCCCGCAACCGCACCGGACGGGACTCCCTTCGACACGAACCCGGGCCGCGTCCCCGAGCGGTCGCCCGGCGGCCCTGTGGCACAACGGGATCGAGTATGCCCGTTGCCGGCCGGTTACGCCCATCCCGAGGTCAGCGGCCTCCGCTCGGGCTCTGTCATGGACGGCCACCCTTCCGGTACCGGGCCGCGCACCGCCCCGATACCGCGCCGTTCAGCCGAGCAGCCGCTCCAACAGCCGCAACGCCGCCTCCCGCATACCGTCGACCGAGTCGGTGACATAGAGCAGATCGATGAACACGTCATCGAATCCGGTGTCGGCCGCGACCGTTTCGACGGTCCGCGCCACCTGCTCGAGGTCGGTGCCCGCGGCCACATTCACCCGCAACACCGTCCCGATGGCGGCCGGATCACGCCCCGCGTCCAACGCCGCCTCATCGATGAGCGCGCGCAACGCCAGCAGCTGCTTGCCCCACCCGGGCGGGCCCGGCACCGGCACCACCGGCAGCCACCCGTCCCCGCGCCGCCCGATCCGCGCCAGCGCGGCCGGATCGAACGCGCCCAGATGAATCGGAGGCCGCCGCACCGGCTTCAGCTCACTGCGATGCTCGGGCACCGACACGAAACGGCCCTCGTACCCGGCCGGATCGCTGGACCAGATGGCATCGAGCGCGTCGAGCGTCTCCTCCAGCCGGGCCCCACGCTGCGCGAACGGCACACCCGCGGCCGCGTACTCCTCCGGCGACCACCCGATCCCGAACCCGGGAATCAGCCGCCCCTGACTCACCACATCGATCGTGGTCAGCGACCGCGCCAGCAGCGCGGGCCGATACAGCGGCGCGATCAGCACATTCGCGCCCAACCGCACCCGCCGCGTCACCGCCGCCGCGATCCCCAGCACCAGGAACGGATCCAGCACCGCGTTGAACTCGTCCGGAATCCGGTCCGTCCCGCCATACCCGACCGTCGGGTTGGTGGCCGCGATCAGCCGGTCACCCACCCAGAGGCTGTCGGCCCCCGCCTCCTCCAACGCGGTCGCGTACTGCGCGATCCGCGCCCCTTCACGGGCCTGGGCACCGAACTGCGGAAGTGAGAAGCCAATTTTCACCCCTTCGGTGATACCAGACAGGATGGAGGCGTGGGTGAACACAAGGACCGCATGCTCGCCGGCGAGCTCTACCGCGACAACGACCCCGAACTCGTCGCCGAACGCCGCCGCTGCCAAGAACTGCTCGACACCTTCAACGCCACCCGCGCCGGGGACGACACCCGACGGCGCGCCCTGCTCGAACAACTGCTCGGCGCGATCGGCGAAGGCTCCTGGATCATGCCGCGCTTCCAATGCGACTACGGCCACCTGATCCGGCTGGGCCGCAACAGCTTCCTCAACTACGACGCCATCATCCTCGACTGCGCCCCGGTCACCATCGGCGACGACGTCTCCATCGGCCCGCGCGCCCAACTGCTCACCGCCCTGCACCCGACGGACGACCACGCACTGCGCCGCGCCCGCTGGGAAACCGCCGCACCCATCACCATCGGCGACAACGTATGGCTCGGCGGCGGGGTCATCGTGTGCCCGGGCGTCAGCATCGGCGCGAACACCGTCGTCGGCGCCGGCAGCGTCGTCACCCGCGACCTGCCCGCCCAGGTATTCGCCGCCGGCAACCCGGCCCGCGTCATCCGCGACCTGTGAGCCTTACCCGCGAGGTAATGGATTGCGGTGGTTGATCGTTCGTAGGATCGGAGGATGGCGACACCCACCGCCGGAGACCTGCTGCGCCACTGGCGCACCGCGCGCCGGCTCAGCCAGCTCGAACTCGCCGGACGCGCGGACACCTCCACCCGGCACCTGAGCTTCATCGAAACCGGCCGCGCCACCCCCAGCCGCCACATGCTGCTGCACCTGTCCGACGAACTCGACATCCCGTTGCGCGAACGCAACCGGATGCTGCTCGCCGCCGGATACGCCCCCGTCTACGCCGAACCCGAACTCGACACCCCCGCCATGCGCCCCATCCGCGACGCCGTCCGCCAGATCCTCACCGGCCTGGAACCCCACCCCGCCCTGGCCATCGACGCCGCCTGGACCATGATCGACGCCAACGCCGGCATCGCCCTGTTCCTCGACGGCATCGACCCCGCGCTGCTGCGCCCACCGGTGAACGCGCTGCGCCTGACCCTGCACCCCGACGGCCTCGCGGGCAGCATCATCAACCTCGCCGAATGGCGCGGACACCTGTTCGAACGACTGCAACGCCAGATCGACGTCACCGGGTCACCCGAACTCGCCGCCCTGCTCGACGACCTGCGCACCTACCCCGGCGGCGAGGACGGACCCGGACTGCCCGAACCCGACCAAGCCGTGGTGCCGCTGCGATTGCGGCTCGACGGCCACGAACTCGCCTTCCTCAGCGCCACCACCGTTTTCGGCACACCCATGAACGTGACCGTCGCCGAACTGGCCATCGAAGCCTTCCTGCCCGCCGACGCCGCCACCGCCGCCCTGCTCCGGGAACGGCTCACCCCATCCGACTAGCCGGTCCGCGCGGATGGGCCGATACCGCACAATGAGAATCCATGGACGTGCCCGCGCACCTCGCCCACCTCACCGGCACCCCCGTCGCGCGCCTGCACCCCCTCGGCCACAGCCACGCCTGGACCCTGCACCGCGCCGAAATGACCGACGGACGAGAACTATTCGTCAAAGCCATCGACCCCGACACCGGCATCGACGACATCCTGACCGCCGAAGCCACCGGACTGCGCTGGCTCGCGACCGCACCCACCCACCTCGTCCCACCCGTCATCGCCGCCGACAACCGCATGCTCGTCCTGCCCTGGCAGCCACCACAACCCGCCGACCCCATCGCCGCCGCACACCTCGGACACGACCTCGCCACCCTGCACACGACCCACCCCGACACCTTCGGCGCACCCTGGCCCGGCTACATCGCCACCCTGCCCCTCGACAACACCCTCGGCACAGGGGAGTGGGGAACCTGGTACGCCCAACACCGCCTCGCCCCCTACCTGCCCGCCGCGGCCCCCGAACTCGGCCGCGACGGCGTCCGACTGCTCGAACGCGTCATCGACCGCATCACCGACCTCGCCGGACCACCCGAACCACCCGCCCGCCTGCACGGCGACCTCTGGTCCGGGAACATCCTGTGGTCGGCGGGCCGCGCGATCCTCATCGACCCCGCCGCGCACGGCGGACACCGCGAAACCGACCTCGCCATGCTGGCACTGTTCGGCGCGCCTTACCTCGACCGCGTCCTCGGCGCCTACCAGGACGCCACACCACTGAGTTCGGGATGGCGGCAACGAGTCCCACTGCACCAGCTGCATCCTCTGCTGGTGCACGTGGTCCTCTTCGGCGGCTCCTATCGCGGCATGCTGCTCGCCGCCGCGGCCTCCGCCCTCGCGGGTTGACGCCCCCCGGGATCGGGATGGCATTTCGCTGAGAGCGGTAGCGTCGGGGAGTGCAGCTACAGCGAATCCATCATGTCGCGATCATCGCCTCCGATTACGAGAAGTCGAAAGCCTTTTACACCGGAATACTGGGGCTGCGGGTCGTCGCCGAGAACTATCGGGCGGAAAGGCACTCGTACAAGCTGGATCTCGCCCTGCCCGACGGCGGGCAGCTGGAACTGTTCTCCTTCCCCGAGCCGCCGCCGCGCCCCTCCCGGCCCGAGGCGGCCGGCCTGCGGCATCTGGCCTTCGTGGTGCCGAATGTGGGGGAGGCGCTGGCTGAGCTGCGGGGGAGGGGAGTGGCCGTCGAGGAGGAACGGGTCGACGAGTACACGGGGAAGCGGTACGCGTTCTTCACCGATCCCGACGGTCTGCCGCTCGAGCTGTACGAAGCCTGAGGGTCTGGTTTCCGGAATCGCGGAACCTCTGAATCGACCATTAGGAAATGGAACTATGCGCATCTACGCATGTGGCTCTGTTTCGAGCATATTCCAGCACGCACTACCGCGCGCACCTCGCTGACCACACCCATCACCAGCGAACCTCGAAGAGGGGAGCGGGTATTCGATACCGCCGGGTCGCTGAATCGGGCACTCCCATACGATGGGCGACATGACCAAAGTGCTCCTGAAGACCTCCGCTGGGGATATCACCCTGGAACTGGATGAAGCCAAGGCACCCAAGACCGTTGCCAACTTCGTCGACTACGTGAAGTCGGGCCACTACACCGACACCGTGTTCCACCGCGTGATCCCGAACTTCATGATCCAGGGCGGCGGCCTGACTGCGAACATGCAGCAGAAGCCGGCCCCGCAGACGGTCGAGAACGAGGCCGCCAACGGTCTCAAGAACGACAAGTACACCGTCGCCATGGCGCGCACCTCGGCCCCGCATTCGGCCAGCGCGCAGTTCTTCATCAACACCAGCAACAATGGCTTCCTGAACTACCCGGGTCAGGACGGCTTCGGTTACGCGGTGTTCGGCAAGGTCGTCGACGGTGAGGCCGTCGTCGACGCCATCGAGGGTGTGCAGACCGGCAACAAGTCCGGCCACCAGGATGTGCCGGTCGAGGCCATCACCATCCTGTCCGCCGAGCTGGTCTGACCTACTCGCGACAACGGAACGAACGGCCCGGAACCTGTCGAGGTTCCGGGCCGTTGTCGTTGCCGCGCAGGGCGTTCAGGCGTCGAGTACGCGGGGTTTGCGTTCCACCACGGGTGGCTGTACCGACCAGGGGAAGTTGATCCATTTGTCGGTGCGTTTCCACACGTATTCGCAGTCCACTTCGGAATGCGGTTTCTGGTAGATGACCGCGCAGCGGACCTCGGCGACGTGGTCGGAGCAGAAGTCGCGCACCAGTTTCAGGGTCTTGCCGGTGTCGGCGACGTCGTCGGCGACCAGGACGGTGGCGCCGGTGAGGTCGACGGCGCTGGGTACGGGCGGCAGCATGACCGGCAGGTCGAGGCGCTGGTCGACGCCGGTGTAGAACTCGACGTTCATGACGTGGAGGTTCTTGACGTCGAGGGCGTAGCCGAGGGAGCCGGCGACGAAGAGCCCGCCGCGGGCGATGGAGAGGATGAGGTCGGGTTCGAAGCCGTCGTCGGCGATGAGCTGGGCCAGTTCCCGGCCGGCGTTTCCGAACAGTTCCCAGCTCAGTTCTTCGCGATCGCTCATGCTCGACTCCGTTCTGGCCGCTGCGGTGGTCTTGGTGATCATACGAGCCCGGGTCAGGGCTGGTGGGTGATCGTGTACCAGAGCAGGGCGAGGGTGGCGAGCGCGAACAGCGGTACCAGCACCATGGTTTCGATCTTGTTGCCGGTGCGGTCGATGATCGGGACGCGGGTGCGCAGTTTCAGCGGCCACAGCAGCCGGCAGCCGCGGTCGGTGAGGCAGTCGCCGATGAGGTGGGCGAGTGCGCCGAGGCCGACGGAGAAGGGCAGCCAGGCGGGTTTGTCGCTGATCCAGTGGTCGATGGCGAAGGTGCCGCAGACGGCGAGGATGACCACGGTGCCCCAGGATTTGAGGCCGTCGCCGCTGGGGGCGAGGCCCAGTGCCTTGACCGCGAGGGCGAGCAGGAAGAACACGAGGGCGAGGGTGAAGTTGCGGCCGAGCAGGTGTTCGCCGGCCCAGGTGCCGTAGGTGACGGCGGCGACGAAGGCGAAGGAGTGGGTGCCGTGGCGGTGCCCGCCGGAGATCCACGAGATGAACTTGCACGCGTAGTGCGAGATCGGTCCGAGCACATGGGAAATGGTTCCCGAGGGGTGGTCGGCGTCGGGGAGCAGTGCGGCGCCCGCGGTGAGGAAGGTGCCCATCACCAGATCGACGGAGCCGATGGCCCCGGATTGCACTGCGGGATAGGTCAAGACGGTGAGCGGCAGCGCCGCGGCCGCCGCTGACCAGGCGAGGGCGCCGCTGGTCGCATGTGAATGTCCTAGCACCGCTTGAAGGTTAACGTACGGGTTCGAAACCCTTTTCGGGGCAGCCGGTTTGGTTTTCGGGGTGTGTTCCGGATCGCTTTCGGGTGACCCGGGTGCATGGGGTGGTGGGCCTCCAATAGTCTCGGATCGATTGCGCTTTCCGTTCAGAGAGGATCGGACATGTCGGTAGCGTCCGCGGTGAAGGATCAGATTCAGCAGATCGGTGGGGGATTCATGTTCTCCCGGGAGGCCCGATCCTTCTCCGAGAGCACCGGTGTCCCCGGCTTCCTGCCGGGCTATACGCGTGGCCGCGGCGGTGTGCTGGGCGACGTGGACGCGGATGTGGTGACCGCGGCGTTCGGGTTCTTCCGTCCCGGCACGATCCGGCAGGCGTGGGAGTCGACGGCGGCGATGTCGGCGGAGGCGGGCGCGGCGGGCTATCTGAGGGCCTGCCAGGACTTCGGCCGCCGCAAGCTGGCGGACTTCGATGATTCGGGCCGGTTGGCGGAGCTACTGCTACCGGTGGTGGCCGCGGCGGATCCGGCGGGTGTGCCGTTGTTCGCGGGCTGGCGGGCGCTGCCGCAGGCCGAGGACGCGCCGGGTCTGGTGTTGCAGCTGATCCACATTCTGCGGGAGTTGCGCGGCGGGCTGCATCTGATCGGTGTGCTGGGCAGTGGTCTGACGCCGTTGCAGGCGGTGCTGATCGCGGGGTCGCCGTTGACGGCGGGGCCGGATCAGGCGCGCAATTTCGGCTGGCCGGAGCCGTTCGACGAGATCACCGCGGAGTTGAAGGGTCGTTGGATGCAGGCCGAGCAGATCACCGAGGATTTGATCGCGCCCGCGTTCGCGGTGCTGGACGACAAGCAGGGCGAGGAGTTGGCGTCGCTGCTGACCGCCTGTCAGGGCGTGGTGTTCGGCGGCCGCTGAGGGTGTTCCGGGTGGGCTGTGGGCGGCCCACCCGGGAGTGCTGCTCAGCGGTGCAGGAATTCGAGGGTGACGCGTTCGAAGGCTTCCTTGGCCTCGTACATCACCCAGTGCCCGCATTTGGGGAAGATGTGCAGTTCGGCGTTGGGGATCTGCCGTAGCGGGATGAGGGCCATGTCGGTGGGGCATTGGCGGTCGTCGCCGCCCCAGGTCATGAGGACGGGGCTCTTGATCTTGTGGAGCATGGACCAGTAGGGCGGGGTGGGGGAGTTCTCCAGGAATTGTTGTTGCAGGGCAAGCGCTTCGGATCCGTACATGGCTTTGAGGCTGGCTTGGGCGGCGGGGTCGGTGGCGGCGGTCCAGCGTTCCTCGACGAGGTCGTCGGTGATCATCTTGGGGTCGTAGATCATGCAGCGCAGCCAGCGCAGGAGGCCTTCGCGCGAGGGCGCGTCGGCGAATTCGGACAGCAGCCGGGTGCCTTCGCTGGGGGTCATGGCGAGCAGGCTCTGCCCGACCCCGCCGATGGCGATGATCTTCTCGACGCGCTGCGGGTGCGCCATGGCGACATTGAAGGCGACGACGCCGCCCATGGAGTTGCCGAGCATGGCGGCGGAGTCGAGGCCGAGGGCGTCCATGAAGCGGATGACGGCGTCGACGGCGGTGAGTACGGGGTGTCCGGGTACCGGGTCGCTGACGCCGAATCCGGGGAATTCCAGGACGTGGCAATGGAAGTGGTCGGCGTAGAAGCCCAGGTTGTTGCGGAAGTTCCGCCAGCCGTTGACGCCGATCCCGGAACCGTGCAGTAGCAGTAGGGGAGGGCCGTCGCCGGCTTCGTGGTAGCGCAGAACGCCTTTGTCCGTGGCGATTTCGCGTCGGGTGCTCTCGTAGGTGACATCCACACCACCACGATAGAACAGGTTTCACTGTTATGTCACCGATAGATCGTTGATAGACAATGCATTCAGTCATGCAGACATGCGAATGCAAACCTTTCAGCTGCTCCGAGAACCACGAACAACAACGATGCCCCGAACCACAGGGGCTCGGGGCATCGTCTCAACCGGTCACACCGGCCGGATCAATCTCAGACGAGGTCGAAGCGGTCCAGCTCCATGACCTTCGTCCAGGCCGCGACGAAGTCCTTGACGAACTTCTCCTTCGAGTCGTCCTCGGCGTACACCTCGGCCAGGGCCCGCAGCTGCGAGTTGGAACCGAAGACCAGGTCGACGCGCGAGGCGGTCCACACGGTCTTGCCGGTGGCGCGGTCGGTGCCGACGTAGCTGCTGTCCTCGGAGTCGGCCGGAGCCCACTTGGTGGACATGTCGAGCAGGTTCACGAAGAAGTCGGTCGAGAGCACGCCCGGCTTGTCGGTGAACACACCCAGCTGCGAACCGGAGTGGTTGGCGCCCAGCACGCGCAGACCACCCACGAGCACGGTCATCTCCGGTGCGGACAGGGTCAGCAGGTTGGCCTTGTCGAGCAGCAGGTACTCCGCCGGGATGCGGGTGCCCTTGCCGACCCAGTTGCGGAAGCCGTCGGCGGCGGGCTCGAGCGCGGCGAAGGACTCCACGTCGGTCTGCTCCTGGGTGGCGTCGGTCCGGCCCGGACGGAACGGCACCTCGACGGCGAAACCGCCTGCCTGCGCGGCCTTCTCGACACCGGCGTTACCGGCGAGCACGACCAGGTCGGCGAAGGACACCGGCTTGCCGAAGTCGGCCTGGATGCCTTCGAGGACCCGGATCACCTGCGCGAGCTCGTCGGGCTGGTTGACCTCCCAGCCGGCCTGCGGCTGCAGGCGGATGCGGCCGCCGTTGACGCCGCCGCGCATGTCCGAGCCGCGGTGGGACGAGGCCGCGGCCCAGGCGGTGGAGACCAGCTGCGCCACGGTCAGGCCCGAGTCGAGGATCTTGGCCTTGAGGGCCTTGGCGTCGGCGTCGGAGATGAGCTCGTGGTCGACCGCGGGGATCGGGTCCTGCCACAGCAGGGTCTCCTCGGGCACCTCGGGTCCGAGGTAGCGGACCTTGGGGCCCATGTCGCGGTGGGTGAGCTTGTACCAGGCCTTGGCGAAGGCGTCGGCCAGCTCCTCGGGGTGGTCGAGCCAGCGGCGGGTGATCCGCTCGTAGATCGGGTCCATCCGCATGGACAGGTCGGTGGTCAGCATGGTGGGCAGCCACCGCTTGGTGTTGTCGAACGCGTCGGGGATGATCGCCTGACCGTCCTTGGCGACCCACTGGTGGGCGCCGGCGGGGGACTTGGTGAGTTCCCACTCGTTGCCGTAGAGGGTCTCGAGGAAGCTGTTGTCCCACTTGGTCGGGGTGGGGGTCCAGGTGACCTCGAGGCCGGAGGTGATGGCGTAGCGGCCGACGCCGGTGCCGAAGTCGGAGCGCCAGCCCAGGCCCTGCTCTTCGAGCGGGGCGGCTTCGGGCTCGGGGCCGACGTGCTCGGCCGGGCCCGCGCCGTGGGTCTTGCCGAAGGTGTGGCCGCCGACGATCAGGGCGGCGGTCTCCTCGTCGTTCATCGCCATGCGGGCGAAGGTCTCGCGGATGTCGATGGCGGCGAGGACCGGGTCGGGGTTGGCGTTGGGGCCTTCGGGGTTGACGTAGATCAGACCCATCTGGACCGCGGCCAGCGGGTTGTCGAGGTCGCGCTTGCCGCTGTAGCGGGCGTCGCCGAGCCATTCGGTCTCGGGACCCCAGTACACGTCCTCCTCGGGCTCCCACTGGTCGACGCGGCCGCCGCCGAAGCCGAAGGTGTCGAAGCCCATGTCCTCGAGGGCGACGTTGCCGGCGTAGACGATGAGGTCGGCCCACGACAGCTTCTTGCCGTACTTCTTCTTGACCGGCCACAGCAGGCGGCGGGCCTTGTCGAGGGAGGCGTTGTCGGGCCAGGAGTTCAGGGGTGCGAAGCGCTGCATGCCGGCTCCGGCGCCGCCGCGGCCGTCCTGGACGCGGTAGGTGCCGGCGGCGTGCCAGGACATGCGGATGAAGAAGGGGCCGTAGTGACCGAAGTCGGCGGGCCACCAGTCCTGGGAGGTGTGCATGACCTCGACGATGTCGGCCTTGACGGCGGCCAGGTCGAGGGTCTTGAACTCGGCGGCGTAGTCGAAGCCCTCGTCCATGGGGTTGGCGACGGCCGGGTTCTTCTGCAGGATCTTCAGGTTGAGCTGGTTGGGCCACCACTGACGGTTGGCGTTACCGCCCTCGGCCGGGTCGGAATTCCGGTCGTGCAAGACGGGGCAGCCACCGGCGGCGGGTTCGGTATTGGCTTCACCGATGGGCGGGTGTTCAGGCACGGTGTGTCGTCCTTCCATGGATGTGATCTTGTTGTCGACCACGAGTGTGGCCGCTACTTGTTTTGTGTGGCAGCGGTTTTGGAGCATTCGGGGCACAAACCCCAATAGATGACCTCGGCTTCGTCGAGCGCGAAGCCGTTGGTGTCGGAGGCGGTGAGGCAGGGGGCCTCACCGACGGCGCAGTCCACGTCGGCGATGACGCCGCAGGTGCGGCACACGACGTGATGGTGGTTGTCGCCGACACGGGTTTCGTAGAGCGCGACCGATCCCATGGGTTGGATTCGGCGAATCAGCCCCGCGGTGGTCAGGGCTTTGAGGACGTCGTACACGGCCTGGTGTGACACTCCGCCCAGGGTTTCGCGGACGAAGCCGAGGATCGTATCGGTGTCGGAGTGGGGGTGGTCGTGCACAGCGGTCAGTACCGCGAGCCGCGGTGCGGTCACGCGCAGAGCGGCCCCGCGCAACATGCGCTCGAAATCGGTAGGCGTGGGCACAGCACGAAGTCTGCCCCTTTTTCTGGAATCAATCAAGTATTGGTTTCGGCGTGTGGGGAGAATTCCCGGGGGAGAGGCCGACCAGGCGACCTGCTCCCGACAGTAGGCGATATTGCCGCCCGGGCGGGTGAATGGCGTCCACGCGTCGCTCGGTTCAGGGCGGTCCATCGCGTCCGCCGGTCGGTGATCCGGTCGGTGACCTCGCGGCGGGGGAGAAGCGTCCTGATCGGCCCCATCTTTTGGGGGCACAGAGAATCCCGGTACCTGTTAACGCTTTCGCGAAGCACACCCGGATCTGGGGTTTTCGCGGCAGTCTACGACGAACTGCCTTGACCCACAGGTGATTCCACGGATTTCTCGCCCCGGGTTTCGTAACGGCTACTCGGACCCCACGGATGTGCACCACGTACGTCATCGGTCGGGTTTCGCGTCTGGAGGTTTCTCATGGGAATCAAGTCACTGGTTGTCGTCGCGTTCGCCGCGGGGGTCGCGCTCACCACCACCGCCTGCGACCCCTCCGACACACCCAAGCCCCTGCCCACCACGGCCCCGGCCGGTCAAACAACCCAACCCACCCAGCCGGGCCAGCCGGGCCAGCCGGGCCAGCCGGACCAGCCCGGTGGCGGCGCCCCGGGAACCACCGACGCCCCGGCGCCCACCACCGGAGCCCCGGCGGGGGACCCCACCACCCAGGCGCCCACCGGCACCGCGAAGTGCGCGACCGCCCAGCTGATCCTGGACAAGGGCCACGGCGGCCAGATCGGCGGCACCTGGTTCCTGAAGTTCATCAACAAGAGCTCCACCGCCTGCGTCCTCGAAGGTTTCCCGGGCGTCTCCCAAACCAACGGCCCCCAGGGCGACCCGGTGGGCGAGCCCGCCGAACGCGACAAGGGCCCCCAGGCCCCGCAGGTCACCCCGGTAACCCTGTCCGCCAACGGGGGAGCCGCCCAATTCGAATTCATCAGCTACCCCAAACAGGTCAACGACTGCGCCGCCCTGCGCACCAACACCTTGCGCGTCTACCCGCCCGACAACACCGAATCCCTGTCCCTGCCTTGGGACAACCTGATCTGCCCGAGCCCCCAGCGCATGCTCGTCGTCCGAGCGATCACGCCGTTCTAGCGGGGAAGGCCTCGCGCGCCGCTACTTGACATAGTGTTGATTATCGGCGCGCTTACGGCGACGGTGTTGATCTTGAAACATGTTGTGCACGTTGCGTGTTCGCGTGCATCCGGCTCAGCACGCTCGGCTCGGTGGAACTGCCTGCGCGCGCCCTTCCCGGCGTGAAACCGTGTTGCTCACAGGGTGTGAATCGGCCTGCATGAATATTTCTGGCCTGCATGCCATTTGATGGAAAATTTCCTGTCCGGCGTCAATTGGCTGGATGTGACCCATGTTTGGATCCGAAGCCTCCTTTTGGGCCGCTCCCCCTGGCCCGCGAGATGCCATCAATACGTCACTGTGACGTATTGATTCCTGTGCGGCCGCGACTGGGACCACGATGTCGCTGTGGCCGGCCTCCGCATCCTGCTCGCCCAACGCCGCCACCACCGAAGGTGACCCAGAGCTAGAGAACCGACACTCCCGCGCATGGCGGAATGCGCGGCATACGATGAATGCTCGAGCACCGACGGCGTGGATGACATGGTCCTGTCATCCCTCAGCCCGGCCGTGCTGTCGTGCAGTCCGCGTGTCTTCGCTTCTTATCTGAGGAGTTGGTCATGTGCCGCCTGTTCGGACTCTCGGCCGCGCCGCAGCGGGTGCGCGCCACCTTCTGGTTGCTGAACGCGCCCGACAGCCTGTCCCGGCAAAGTCACCGCGAACCTGACGGTGTGGGCCTGGGCACCTTCACCGCGGCGGGCGCGCCGCTGGTGGAGAAGCAGCCGATCGCTGCCTACGAGGATCGGCTCTTCGCGCAGGAGGCCCGCGCATGCGAATCCGAAACCTTCGTCGCACATGTCCGCTTCGCCTCCACGGGCGGGCTGACCGTGCACAATACCCATCCGTTCGAGCAGCACGGGCGCCTGTTCGCGCACAACGGGGTGCTGGAGGGGCTCGACGAGTTGGAGCACGAACTCGGCGACTATCGCCGACTCGTCCACGGCGACACCGACTCCGAGCGCTTCTTCGCCCTGATCACGGCCCGGATCGACCATCATGGGGGCGATGTCACCGCGGGCATCACCGACGCGGTCGGCTGGATCGCCGACCGGCTGCCGCTCTACGCGCTCAACCTGATTCTCACCACCGCGACCGACCTGTGGGCCCTGCGCTATCCCGACACCCACGACCTGTATGTCCTCGAGCGTGCCGCCGGTGGCGCGCAGGGTGATCAGCGGCTCGACCACACGAGTCGTCGGGGCATTCGCGCCAGCAGTGGCGTGCTGACCGACTATCCCGCTGTCGTGATCGCCACCGAACGCATGGACGACGACCCCGGATGGCGGCTGCTCGCCTCCGGTGAACTGCTCCATGTCACCGGGCAGCTGCACGTGCGATCCAGCATCATTCGGGATTCCTCGCCCCGCCACCTGCTGTCGCTCGCCGACCTGAACGAGACCGCCGCCGCCTCCCAGGCCGCGCACTGACGATCGCCGCCGCGGCATGGTGGGTGTCGACCAGGCCGACCTGACGAGAATGTCGGCCGGTATCGGTACCGTCCAGTGTTGTGGAACCTGGGGTACGAATCCGAGAACTCGCCGAACGCATCACCGCGCTGCGCGCCGCCTACTACGAGGGCGCACCGCTGGTCGCCGACGCCGACTACGACGCCATCGAGGACGAGCTGCGCGGCCTGATCCAGGCCCATCCCGGGCTCGCCCCGGATCCGAACCCGCTCGACCAGGTCGGCGCGCCGGGCGTACTGCACGCCCCGGTCCGGCATACGCGCCCGATGCTGTCGCTGGAGAAAGCGACCACCCCCGAGCAGGTCGCCGCGTTCTTCGCGCGCTTCCCCGGCCAATCGGTGGTCGTGATGCCCAAACTCGACGGACTGTCACTGTCGCTGATCTACGAGAACGGCCGCCTGGCTCGCGCGGTCACCCGCGGCGACGGCACCACCGGCGACGACGTCACCCCGCTCGTGCGCGCCCTCGTCGACGGCGTCCCGGACCGCGTCGAGCTGTCGGGCAGGGTGGAGGTCCGCGGCGAGGCCGTCATGCTGCGTTCCACCTTCGCCGCCTACAACACCGTCCACCCCGACAAGCCGCTGATCAATCCGCGCAACGCCGCCGCGGGCACGTTGCGGGCGAAGGATCCGGCCACGGTGGCCGAGCGGCGGCTGCGGTTCTTCGGCTTCGACCTCGACGCCCCCGCTGCGGACACCGCGGTGGATTTGGAGGACGGGCTGCAGGCGCTGGGCTTCACCGGTGCGGCCATGCGGCACTGCGCCGACACCGTCGAGGCTCAGGCCGCTATCGGCGAGATCGAAGGCGGCCGCGGCGATCTCGACTACGACATCGACGGCGCGGTGCTGCGCCTGGCCGACCGGGACGCCTACGCCGCGGCCGGCACCCGCTCGAACTCCCCGCGCGGCGCGCTGGCGTTCAAGTTCGCCGCCGAGGAGAAGACCACTCTGCTGCGCGAGGTCATCTGGGACGTCGGCAAGACCGGCAAGATCGTGCCCGTCGCCTGGCTCGAGCCGGTCTTCGTCGGCGGCACCACCGTCACCAAAGCCACCCTGGCCAACCAGGAGGTCATCCGCGCCCGCGACATCAAGATCGGCGACACCGTGCTGGTGCGCCGCGCGGGCGACGTCATCCCGTTCGTCGCGGGCGTGCTCGACGCGGCCGCGCGCACCGGCGCCGAACTCGACATCGTCGCCCCCACCACCTGCCCCTCATGCGGGCAACCAGTGACCGAGCAGGGCAATAGCCGGGAGTTGTTCTGCACCAACATCTCCTGCCCCGCGCAGACGGTGCGGCGGCTCATCCACTGGGCCTCCCGTGCCGCCGCCGATATCGACGCCATCGGTCAGAAATGGATCGAACGTCTCGCCGAGGCGGGCCTGCTGGAGAACCCGTCGGACTTCTACACCCTCACCAAGGAGCAACTGCTCGAATTCGATGGCGTCGGTGAGGTTTCCGCCACCCGCATGATCGAATCCATCGACCACAGCCGCCCGGTCGGCCTGCGCCGCGCCCTCATCGGTCTGGCGATCCCCATGGCCTCCGACGGCACCGCCGCCCGCCTGGCCCGCGCCGGATTCGCCTCGCTGGAAGAGGTGGCCGACGCCGGCGAGGAACGGCTGGTCGAGGTCGAAGACATCGGACCGAAGGTCGCCGCCTCCCTGGACACGCACCTCACCCGCCTGCGTCCAGAACTCGAGCGACTGCGCGAACGCGGCGTCTCCCTCGATGTGCGCGACGAGGATCTGCCCCCGGTCGTCGCCGCCGGCGCTCCCCTGGCCGGCAAGACCGTCGTGATCACCGGCGCGATCAGCGACCCGCGCTCCGGGGAGAAGATCGCCCGCCCGACCTTCCAGCGCCTGTGCGAGAAGGCCGGGGCCACGGCCGCTTCCTCGGTCTCGGCCAATACCGACATGCTGATCACCGGTGCGGGTGTCGGCGACAGCAAACTCGCCAAGGCCGAGAAGCTCGGCGTGGAGGTGGTCGATCAGGCCGACATCTGGAAGCTGCTGATCGACGCCAACGTCGCCTAGGCTCGTGTTTCGCTCGAGCGGTCGGGGTGCGAGTGGATCGATCGGGAAAGGTAGTCGGGCCGGCCGAACAAGGACACGGCCATCGGCGTAGATCACAATGGCCGATTCCCTGGCTAGGCTTCCGAAATGAATTGCTGGATCGTCGAGGGAAGCGCGGTCGACACACAGGATGTGACGCACCTGATCGTGGACCTGCACAACACGGGCGAGTGGACGCTGCGGTGCACCGGAAGACCCGCCAGGCCGGAAGCGGCGCTCGCGGGTCGGGCGCGGTGCCTGCGGTGTTCGCTCAAGGCCGCAGACGCGTTCCGTTTGGGTGACCAGCCATTACATGTTGTTCAAGAATGGATGCGAGTCGACCACACCGCGCTTCCCCGACCGGTGTCGATCCAGCGTCATGCGCCCGAACGCCGGACACATCCAGCGGCCTCTGCCGAGTCGGCCGGCCGCGACCTGGTATTGGATCTGACGGACCCGGACATGCAGTATGTGATCACCGATGCGCTCGCGAGATGGGCTGCGCACCAACGCCGGAAGGCCCGGGCCGAGCCGGATACGACCCTGACAGCAACCAGAAACCGCTGGGCCGACCTCGCGGACTCGGTGCGTGTCCGCGCTGACGTGGTGGGCGGCGACTGAGCGATCGACTTCATAGCTCGCTCCCGTTCATCGCCAAAGCCTTCGCCGGACAACGACGTCCAAGAGAACGGGTCGAACCAACCACTGACCCGACCAGCGCGCTGCCGGCGAGTGATGAGCACAGCAGGTCGCGGCGACCCGTCGCTCCCCGCCATAACGTCCGTCTGATATGCGCAGGCCTAATTCGGCGCGAATTGGTTGGATGTGCCCCATGTTTGGGTCCGGTGCCCCTTGTTGGGCTCCTCCCCCGGTTCGCGAGATCCCATAGATGCGTCACAGTGACGATTCGGGGTGGGCTGGATGGGTGGGCTGGATGGATAGTGGAAATTGTTGCTGTTCGGGTGAATTGGGTTGCTGGGACTGATCGGGAGATCAGTCCCACCAGAATGACCACAGCGAGGATGTCATGCTCCGGGCGATGGGGATCTCGCCGTATTGCGCGCCATCGAAAGTGTCCGGGCAGTAGAGCCAGGCGTGGAAGGCGACGGTGGAGGCTTCGTGCAGGGTTCGGGGCGGATGGGCGACCCGCAGGTGGAGTCGGTCTGCTCCGAACCCCACTGGCTCGGCCGACCATCGGGTGAACCAATGGCGCAGGACCGCGGTGTGTTCGCGGGCGCCTATCTGATAGTTGATCGCTCCGGACCAGCCCAGCAAGGCCGGGATCAGCCAAGGGTGCGGGGCCGCGATCACCGCGAGTTCGCGGTAGGGGCGGCCGGTGGTGGCGGTCCATCGCTCGTGCCACCGGTCGTGGTGCGGGTCGAAGGGGTCGGGGCTCGAGGTGGTGATTCCGAGGGCGGGCTCGCCATCGGATGGTGTGTGGTCGGCGGTACGGCTGTTCCGCTGCGTGGCGAACCAGGTGGCGCCGTCGAGTTCGGTATCCGGTAGGGGCGCAGCGGATTCGGTACGAGTCCAGACGGCCGGATCCAGTAGCAGCGGCCACCAACCGGTCTGCGGGAATCGGCCACGGATGGCCGTCCACAGCTCTGGCCCCGATACCCCGGGTTCGAGCGAGCCGGTCCAGACCGAGGTGCCGAGCGTGGTTCGCAGGCGCGGCGACAGCGGTGGCAGGCGCACACCCAGCTCGGCCAGGGTGGTCACCGGATCGTCGTCGCGGGCCAGGACCGCGGCCGTCGCGGGCCGCGCGTCGGCGTCGTGAGGCTGCGCGACCTCGCCCGAGCCCGTCCTGGAGAACGTCTGGCGTGGGGGATTTCTCGTCGCACGCCGGGCGCGAGCGCGGTCGGCGATATCGGCGCTGGTCTGCTCGACGGCCTGGACTTGCCGCCAGGTTTGTCGCAGGCGTTGCGCCATGTCGTCTCCGCTCGCCTCCGGCATCGGCGCTCCCCCTCGTTCCGCTGGTGGTGGTCGCGGTCGCACTCGTGGCATGGTGCGCACGTCGGCTGCCCGCTGAGCGCACTGCATGACATCGACGCCCACCTTCACCCTATAGGCGAACTCGAACGGCATGCCACGACCGCAGCCGGGTGGAAGGTGCTGCCGGCGGGGCGAATTCGGGAGTTCCCGGTCCGCCGGCAGCACCTTCGTGCGGAGTTCAGCGGATGGTGCCGAAGCCGGGGATCAGTGGGAGGTCCAGCGGGGTGACCCAGCCCGGTGGGAGGGCGTTGACGGCCGCGACGGCGTTGAGGGCTCGCATGCCGGTGGACAGGCAGCCCGCTACCGCGGGGGTGCGGCCGGAGCCGTCGGTGAAGCGGAACGAGGTTTCCTGGGAGATCGATGGGCTGCCGAGGATGTCGACGCGGTAGACGTCGTCCTTGGTGCCGGCGGGCCAGTCGGGGGCGGCGTCGAGGCCGATGCGGTTGACGTGTTCGAGGGTGATGACCTCGCGGCCCTGGTAGACGCCGTTGATGGTGAAGCGGATGGCGGCGACGGTGCCGGCTTTGACGCCGCCCTTGGCCGACGGGCGGTCGGTCGGGGTGACCCATTTGTCCCAGGTGGTGGTGATGGCGTCGAGTTCGATGCCCGCGGCGGCGGCGATCATGGGAACGGTTGCGCCCCATGCCATGATGAGCATGTCGGGGTGTTCGAGCAGGGCTTTGAATTCGGGCGGGTGGCCGATGCCCATCTCGAATTCGTAGTCGCCTTCGTAGTCGGTGTAGTCGAGCAGTTCGGAGGCGCGCACCGACCGCACCTCGCCGCACAGGCCCATGAGGGTCAGCGGGAACAGGTCGTTGGCGAAGCCGGGGTCGATGCCGGTGGTGAAGCACGACGCTCCCCCGGCCTGGCACGCCTCGGTGATCGGGTCACGCCACACGGCGGGCAGCTGTTTCATCTGCGGCCACACCCACGGGGTCATGGCGGTCGAGCAGACATCGATGCCGGCGCGCAGGAACGCGCCGATGACGCGCATGTTCTCCTCGGCGAAGGCGGCGGTGGGCCCGTAGTGGACGACGGCGTCGGGGCGCAGCGCGATGAGTTCGTCGACCGAATCGGTGGCCAGGACACCGGTTTTGGCGGCCCCGCACAGGTCTCCGGCGTCTTTGCCGACCTTGTCGGGGTTGCTGACGCCGACGCCGACGAGCTCGAAGGCGGGGTGGCGCACGATCTCGGCCAGCACCATGGAGCCGACGACGCCGGTCCCCCACAGCACGATGCGTTTGGTGGTCATGGTGGCTCCTGGATTCATCGGTGGAATTCGCCGCAGTCGACGGTGAGCATCTGGCCGGTGACCGCGGTGGCGAGGTCGCTGGCCAGGAACAGGGCCGCGCGGGCGACCTCTTCGGGTCCGGCGAGGCGGCCCAGGTCGGTGGGTGCGGCCTTCTGCCGGTAGATGTCGTCGTGGGTGAGCTTGGCTTGGCTTGCCAGCCAGTCGAAGTAGGCCTTGTTGATGTCCTCGTACACATACGACGGCGCGACGGAGTTGACGCGGATGCCGCGCGGGCCCAGTTCGGTGGCCAGCGAGGACGCCAGGTGCGCGAGGGCGCCCTTGGACAGCTTGTAGCCGGAGTATTCGGGCTGCGAGCTGTAGGACACGCACGAGTTGAGCATGATGATCGACCCGCGGGTTTCGGCGAGGGCGTCGGCGAACAGGGCCGAGAGTCGCAGGGGCGCGAACACATTGGTTTCGTTGGCGTCGCGCAGCGCTTCGACGTCGATCTGGGTGATCGGGTACATGGGCGGGATGGCGAAGGCGTTGTTGATCAGGCAGTCGATGCGGCCGGCAGCGGCGACCGCGCGGTCGGCGAGTGCGCGGCGCTGGTCTTCCTCGGTGATGTCGGCGCGCACGACGTGGGCGGTGGCGCCGAGCGCGCGGGCTTCGTCGGCGTATTCGTGCAGGCGTTTCTCGGTGCGTCCGGCCAGCACGAGGGTGGCGCCCATGTGGGCGGCTTCGATGGCCAGGGAGTGGCCCAGTCCGGGGCCGACGCCGGAGATGACGACGACTTTTCCGGCCAGCAGCGGTACCGGGCGGTAGGTGTCGGGGATGTGCGGGGCGGCTGACACGACTCCTCCTCGAGTCCTCAGCCGTTACAGAGCGTAACGACTTAGTTGTGACAGACTGTAACGACTCGTGCCCGCAGCGACAAGGACGAAATCCGTGACCACACGCCACCGGCTCGGCCCGCACCGCGATCCGGCGGTGGACACCGCGGTCCTCGACGCCGCGCGCGCCCTGATCGTCGAACAGGGTTATGCCGCAACCTCGATCGACGCCATCGCCGCCCGCGCCGGAGTGTCGCGCCCGGCCATCTACCGGCGCTGGCCGTCCAAAGCGCACCTGATCGCGCAGGCGGTGTTCCCCGACGTCGGGTCCGCGGTGGTGGCCCCGGATCTGCTCGGGGAGATCCGCAAGGTCATCCGCGGCACCATCCAGCTGTTCGGGTCCGCCGAGACCCGCGCCGCCATGCCCGGTCTGATGGCCGAGATGCGGGAGGACTCGGGCCTGTACGAGAAGCTGTCGGCCCGCCTGGACTCCCCCACCCGCGACGAGCTCGGCGCCTACCTGCCCGGTCAGGACGCCCGCCCGGGACTGGACCCGAACACGGTGCTCGACACCATCGCCGGGGCCGCCCTGTTCGCCATGTGCATCCGCGATATCGACGACCTCGACGGCTTCGCCGCCTCCCTCGAGGACCTGCTCCTCTACGGCATCCTCGGCCGCCCGGCCGCCGGATAGCGCCGGGGGCGTGTTCAGATCTCGGCGGGCCCGACGCCCGGACCGAGGGTGCGAACAACGGCCGGAATTCGACGACCACTCCCAGCGACCCGCTGCCTTTCCGTCTCGGACAGTTCGATCATGTGGCCCGGTTGGTGGTGTGGACCGGGATTCACCGGTGTGCACGCCACCCCGGCGCGATCGCGCCCACCCCGGCGACTCGGATCCTGCGCCACTCGCCCCCGCCCGGACGTCGATCGCTGGTGGTTCGCTGCGCGAATATCGGTGGGCCGAAAGGTCTTTCGCCGGTAGCCTGCCCGCCATGGCGGCGAAGAGCAACAGCTATCTCGATCAGGTCGTGGCCCAACAGGCCGAACTGGAGGAGGACCTGCGGCCCGCGTTCGCGCGGTCCGCGCCCGCGGCGATGCCGGCCCCACCGGGCGCACCGGG
>NZ_JBSGCY010000120.1:0-20269 GCF_053602115.1 Nocardia sp. NPDC004582
CTCGTGGTCGTAGTACTCGTCCGGATCCTGCGACGGCGGCAGGTCAGCGGTGTCGACGACGAACAGCATGCCGCGCAACCCATCCGCGGCGGTGCAATCGACGAGCCCTCCTCGATGTCCTCGACAACTACGCGTTCGTCCGCACCTCCGGCTACCTGGCCGGCCCGAACGACGTGTACGTGTCGATGAACCTGGTGCGCAAGAACGGCCTGCGTCGCGGCGACCACATCGTCGGTGCGGTGCGCGCCCCGCGCGACGGGGACCAGAGCAACCAGCGGCAGAAGTTCGATCCGCTCGTGCGGTTGGACACGGTCAACGGCGGTGACGTCGAAAGTGCCAAGCGCCGACCGGAATTCAACAAGCTCACCCCGCTGTACCCGAACCAGCGCCTGCGGCTGGAGACCCAGCCGAACAAGCTGACCACGCGCATCATCGACCTGATCATGCCGATCGGTAAGGGTCAGCGCGCGCTGATCGTGTCCCCGCCCAAGGCGGGTAAGACGATGGTCATCCAGGACATCGCCAACGCGATCGCGACCAACAACCCCGAGTGCTACCTGATGGTGGTGCTGGTGGACGAGCGTCCCGAGGAAGTGACCGATATGCAGCGCTCCGTGCGCGGCGAGGTCATCGCCTCCACCTTCGACCGCCCGCCGAGCGACCACACCTCGGTCGCCGAGCTCGCCATCGAGCGGGCCAAGCGCCTGGTCGAGGCCGGTCAGGACGTGGTCGTGCTGCTCGATTCGATCACTCGACTGGGCCGCGCGTACAACAACTCGTCGCCGGCGTCGGGCCGAATCCTTTCCGGTGGTGTGGATTCCACCGCGCTGTACCCGCCCAAGCGGTTCCTCGGCGCGGCCCGCAATATCGAGAACGGCGGCTCGCTCACCATCATCGCCACCGCGCTGGTGGAGACCGGTTCCACCGGTGACACGGTCATCTTCGAGGAGTTCAAGGGCACGGGTAACGCCGAGCTCAAGCTCGATCGCAAGATCGCCGAGCGCCGCGTGTTCCCGGCGGTCGACGTCAACCTGTCCAGCACCCGTCGCGACGACCTGCTGATGTCCCCGGACGAGGCGGCCGTGCTGCACAAGCTGCGCCGCGTGCTGTCCGGCCTGGACTCGCATCAGGCCATCGACCTCATGGTGGACCGGTTGAAGAAGACGAAGTCCAATATCGAGTTCCTGATGACGGTCTCCAAGACCGCGCCGGGCGCGATCGACGAATAGCCGAAAGAGGGCCCCGCGCACGCGGGGCCCTCTTTGTCGATTCTCAAGGGTAACAACTGGTTTCGCGCCGACCGGGGTAACTCGTCGGGGACGCCCGGAACTCGAGGGGCTACCGAACCGGCGGCACGGGTCGGGAGCCAGGTGGCTCTCAGCTGTCCGCTGAAGTCGCGGGGCGGCGGGGGAGCGCTGAAGAAGAGCAGTCCGATCAGGGCCGCGCCGCCGATCATGAAGCCGAGGATGAGCGCGGTCACGGCACCGGTGTTCTCCGATGCCGTGACCGCTCGGTAGGTGAGGGTGTCGTCTCCCTGCGGCGGGAGTGGGGCCGGATTCACGGATCCCACCGCGGTGCCGGACTTTCCGGGAGCCATCCACCAGGCCGCGAACACCAGCAGGCCGAGCAGTGCCAGGATTCCCCCGGCTGTCGCCTCCTTCCTGGTCACCATGTCGTCCTTTCCGTCGGCTCGCGTGGCTCTCACCTGGAAAGAACTCTATGAACACGGGTGTTCGCATTCCTGAGTAGCGCGCTACTCGACTTTCGGGTTTGCTCGGGAACAAATGGCCCGAGCCGCCTGTTCTTGGCCATGTCACCCCTCGTGGTGACCACGCGGGAGCAGCGCATAGACTGTTCCGTCGGCAACCATGCCTCTAGTCGGTTCCGGTTCACGTCTTCGATGAAGGCGACCCGGCGACCATTGAAAGGACACCCAATGAGGGCAGGAATTCACCCCACTTACGTGGACACCACCGTGGTCTGCGGTTGTGGCAACACCTTCCAGACCAAGAGCACCAAGGAGTCGGGCCAGATCACGGTCGAGGTCTGCTCCCAGTGCCACCCGTTCTACACGGGCAAGCAGAAGATTCTGGACACCGGCGGCCGCGTGGCCCGCTTCGAGGCCCGCTACGGCAAGCGCACCAAGGCTGCCAAGTAGCTGTCCCGCCGACGCCCGTCCTGCGCTCCGCAGGCCGGGCGTTGGTGCGTTTATGGACCTACTAAGACGGGAGTAACCGCGATGGCCGACAAGACGGCCCCCAACGCGATCGACGACATCCTGGCCGAGTACCAGGGGCTGGAGACCCAGCTCGCCGACCCTTCGCTGCACAACGACCCGGGCGCGGCCCGTCGCGTCGGCAAGCGGTTCGCCGAGCTCGGCCCGATCATGTCGACCTACAACAAGCTGACCTCCGCGCGCGATGACCTCGCCGCCGCCGAGGAGCTGGCCGCGGACGACTCGTCCTTCGCGGCCGAGGTGCCCGGCCTGCAGGCGCAGGTGGAGGAGCTGGACAAGCAGCTCACCGACCTGCTCGCGCCGCGCGACCCGCACGACGGCGATGACGTCATCCTCGAGGTGAAGTCGGGCGAGGGCGGCGAGGAGTCGGCGCTGTTCGCCTCCGACCTGGCCCGCATGTACATCCGGTACGCGGAGCGGCACGGCTGGAAGGTCGAGGTGCTCGGCGTCACCTACTCCGATCTGGACGGGTACAAGGACGCCAGCTTCTCCATCAAGAGCAAGGAGGCCAGCCGCGACGGCGTGTGGTCCAAGCTCAAGTTCGAGGGCGGCGTGCACCGCGTGCAGCGGGTGCCGGTCACCGAATCCCAAGGGCGCATTCACACTTCGGCCGCGGGCGTGCTGGTCTACCCCGAACCCGACGAGGTCGAGGAAGTCGAGATCGACGAGAAGGACCTGCGCATCGACGTGTACCGGTCCTCCGGCAAGGGCGGCCAGGGCGTCAACACCACCGACTCCGCGGTGCGCATCACCCACCTGCCCACCGGCCTGGTGGTGACCTGCCAGAACGAGCGCTCGCAGTTGCAGAACAAGATCCGCGCCAAGCAGGTGCTGGCAGCACGCCTGCAGGCCCTCGCCGAGGAGCAGGCCGACGCCGAGGCCGCCTCGGGCCGCGCCGCGCAGATCCGCACGGTCGACCGCTCCGAGCGCATCCGCACCTACAACTTCCCGGAGAACCGGATCGCCGACCACCGCATCGGATTCAAGGCGCACAACCTCGATTCCGTGCTGGACGGCAACCTCGACGACTTGTTCAACGCCCTGGGCGAGGCCGACCGCGCCGCCCGGCTCGCCGCCGAGTAACCGGCATCCCGCCCCGCGCCACGCCCGATGTCCCGGGCGCGCGCGGGGTTGGGTCGGAGCGGGTTCCGGGCGGGAATTTTCGTGCAAGCATGTGCGTGGGGAGAAAGGTGCGAAGTGTGAGTCGTGCACCATTGCGTCCGGCGATTCGGGAGGCCATCGAGATCTTGGCCGCGGCGGGAGTCCCCAGCCCGCACGCCGACGCGGAACACCTCGCCGCCCACGTGCTGGGCGTCGATCGCGGCCGCCTGGTCCTGATGCCCATGCTCACCACCGACCAGCTCGAGGAGTTCCGCAAGCTGGTCGCCCAGCGCGCGGAACGCGTTCCGCTGCAACACCTCACGGGCACCGCCGCGATGGGGGAGATCGATCTGGCGGTCGGCCCCGGCGTCTTCGTTCCCCGCCCGGAAACCGAGTTGATCTTCGCTTGGGCGCTGGCCCGGCTGGAGGAGATCGGCCACGAACACCCGCCGATCGTGGTCGACCTGTGCACCGGCTCCGGGGCCCTGGCCCTGGCCATCGCCCATGCTCGCCCGGACGCCGAGGTGCACGCGGTCGAACTCGATCCCGAGGCGCTCGCGTGGGCCCGCCGCAACGCCCTGCAATTGGCCGACGAGGGTGACACCCCGATCGACCTGCACGCGGGCGATGTCACGGATCCGGCGATCCTCGACCACCTGAACGGCCGCGTCGACGTGGTCGTCTCCAACCCGCCCTACATTCCCGCCGACGCCCGGCTCGACCCCGAGGTCATGGACCACGACCCGCACCGCGCGCTGTTCGGTGGCCCCGACGGCCTCGACGTCATCCGCCCGATGGTCGCCACCATCGCCCGCCTGCTGCGCGAGAACGGCGCGGCCGCGGTCGAACACGACGACACCAACGGCTCCGGCGTCGCCGCCCTCTTCACCGCGCACGGCGGCTTCACCGACGTGATCGAGCACCCCGACCTCGCGGGCAAGCCCCGCTTCGTGGTCGCCCGCCGCATCGCGGACTGACCGCTAGCCGGGCTCGCCCTCGACCGTGACGCCACGCCAGAAGGCGACGTGGTCCTTGATCTTCCGCGCCAGCGGACTCGGATGCGGGTAGTACCACGCCGCGTCCGGATTCTCCGCGCCCTCGACGGTGACGTCGTAATAGCTCGCGATGCCCTTCCACGGGCACACGGTGTGCTTGGCGCTCGCACTGAAGTATTCGCTCTTCAGGGACTCCACCGGAAAATACTGATTGCCCTCGACCTCCACGGTCGCGGCGGCCTCGGCGATAACCGTCCCGTTCCAGATCGCACGCATCATGAGTCCGTGCCTCCTTCGTCCCCGCGAGCCTATGCCCGCTGCGAGCGCGCCGCCCGGGCGGTTGCCGGGTGGCCTTGCCCCGGCGCCGAGAGGGGGAGCCGCGAGCTATCGCGAGTTGATCCGTGCCAAGATGTCAGCCGTGAGTACCGTCTACGACTGTGCCGATCCCGACTCCCGTGCCGCCGGTCTGAGTGCCGCGCGCAGCACGCTGAAGAGTGGTCGATTGGCCGTCATTCCGACCGACACGCTGTACGGGATCGCCGCCGACGCGTTCGACTCTCAGGCGGTGAGCGCGCTGCTGGCCGCCAAGCGGCGGGGGCGCGACATGCCGGTGCCGGTGCTGGTCGGGTCGTGGACCACGATCGACGGGCTGGTGTACTCGGTGCGCCCGCAGGCGCGGGAGCTGATCCGCGCGTTCTGGCCCGGCGGGCTGAGTCTGGTTGTGCAGCAAGCGCCTTCGCTGGCCTGGGATCTGGGTGACGCGCGCGGCACGGTGATGCTGCGGATGCCGCTGCATCCGGTGGCGCTGGAGCTGCTGCGCGAGGTGGGGCCGTTGGCGGTGTCGAGCGCGAACGTGTCGGGGCAGCCGCCGGCGGCCACGGTGGGGGAGGCGCGGGCGCAGCTGGGCGATCTGGTCGGCGTGTATCTCGACGGCGGTCCGGCCGATCACGCGGTGGCGTCGACCATCGTGGATCTGACCGCGGACACGCCGCGGGTGTTGCGTGAGGGCGCGGTGCCGATCGAGAAGATCGCGGAGGTGCTCGGCATGTCGCCCGAGGAACTCCGTCAGGCCGGCGCGCACTGACGGCCGCTAGATGCTTTTGAGTCAGGGCGTATTCAGCCAGGGCGCGGTCGTCCCGCTGCGGGAGCTGCTGCTGGTGCTGCTGGCCGCCGCGGTCATCGCTTTCCTGAGCACGGGCGGAATCCGGGTGCTGGCCATCGCCTTCGGCGCGGTGGCGATTCCGCGGGAACGCGATGTGCACGTGAAGCCGATTCCGCGGATGGGCGGCCTGGCCATCTATCTGGGCCTGGTGGCGGCCGTGTTGTTCGCGCATCAGCTGCCCGCGCTGCGCCGGGGCTTCGACTATCCCAAGGACATTCCCGCGGTGCTGGCCGCGGCGACGCTGATCGTGCTGGTCGGCATCATCGACGACCGCTGGGGCCTGGACTGGCTGACCAAGCTGGTGGGGCAGATCACCGCGGCGGGCGTGATGGCGGTGATGGGCCTGAGCTGGGTGGCCATCTACAACCCGTTCACCAACGAGACGGTGGTGCTGGATCCGCTGCAGGGCGGTCTGGTGACGGTGGGCATCACGGTGACGGTGGTGAACGCCATGAATTTCGTGGACGGCCTGGACGGATTGGCCGCGGGCCTCGGGTTCATCGCGGCGGTCGCGGTTTTCGTGTTCACGGTGGGGTTGCTCTACGAGGTGGGCGGTTCCACCGATACCTATCCGCCGGCGTTGCTGGCGGCCGCGCTGGCGGGCGCGTGCCTGGGATTTCTGCCACACAATTTCTCACCGGCCCGCATTTTCATGGGCGACACCGGATCCATGTTGATCGGATTGATGCTGGCCGCGGTGTCGACGGGCGCGTCCGGGCGAATTCCGCTGCAGGGTTACGGCCCGCGCGACATCGTGGGTCTGTTGTCCCCGTTGTTGCTGGTGGGTGCGGTGATGTTCATTCCGGTACTTGATCTTGTTTTGGCCGTGGTGCGCCGCGTGCGCGCGGGTGTGAGTTTCTCCACTCCCGACAAAATGCATCTGCATCACCGTTTGCTGCAGATCGGGCATTCGCAGCGCCGGGTCGTGCTGGTGATCTATCTGTGGGTGAGCGTGTTCGCATTCGGCGCGGTCGGCACCTCGTTGATCTCCGATCGCCGCCTGGTGGTGCTGCTGTTCGCGGCCGGGCTGGTTTTCGCGCTGATCGTCACCGCGGTGCCGTCCTGGCGGGAACTGCGGGTCAACTCGGTCCGGAAACCGCCCCGCGGTTCCGATCACGCCGCCCGGTAGAGTTGCTGACCGTGAGCACGCCTTCGAATCCCGGTCCCGACGCCCCGCTGCGCGCGGCACTGCGCTACGGCATCGCCGGTTTGGCTGTGCTGGTTGTGGTTTCGGCGATTCTGTCGTCGATCTTCGCCGGTCTGCCCGGTCTGTGGGGCGCCCTCATCGGCTCCGCCCTGGGTGGCGCCTTCATCCTGACCACGGCGGCCTCGGTGCTGTTCAGTGCCAAGATCGAATCGGGCCTGCAGGGCCTGGTGCTGCTGGGCAGCTGGGTCGGAAAGCTGCTGCTGGCAGTGATTGTCGTCGCGGTGCTGCAGACCTACGACTTCTACAGCCGGGGCGCGCTCTTCCTGACCGTGGTCGGCGCCCTGCTCATCGTGCTCGGCGCGGAGACCTATGGCCTTCTGCGCCAACGGGTTCCGACCGTGCACGTGGAGCGCGACCTCTAGCCGAGGCCGTCGCGGCGCCGGTCCGGAACACCGTTCATCCGGCGTTTCCGCCACCCCCTACGCATTGTCGTAGATAACTTGATAAACTCTTTACCTGTAGCCAACCGAATCAACAGGGGGGGTCGCCTGAGACCCGCCTGAGAGCAGGTTATGCTTACAGCCGTACCGGACCCTTTCGGGTCACGGTTCTGCACCGTCGACGATGTCGCCGACGCGCGTACAGACGCCAGGGCGTGACTGCCACAGCTGCTGACGAACTTCGAGCCGACCTGAGTCGACCACCAGATCGTCAATGTCCGATCGAACCGCGGGAGAAAACTATCTCCTGGCGGCCGACCACGGGAGAGAACGCTGAGCGTCACCATTTTGGCAGGCGAGTTCCACGCGCCGTCACTCAACGACTTCTTCCCTCCAGCAGTGCTGTTCGAGGGGACGCCTTTCGAGCTCGACCGTTTGATGCTCATTCGCATCCTGATGTCGGTCGTTCTCGTGGCAGTCATGTTCGCCGCTTTCCGTCGGCCGCAGCTGGTTCCGCGCGGACTGCAGAATGTCGCCGAAACCGGTCTGGTGTTCGTCAAGGAGCAGATCTGCGACGAGGTGCTCGGCAAGGAATCCGGTAAGAAGTTCTTCCCGCTCATCGCGTCGATCTTCTTCACCGTGCTGTTCCTGAACATCTCGGGTGTTATTCCAGGTCTGAACATCTCGTCGAACGCGCGCATCGGCATGCCGCTGGTGCTGGCCGTCGTCGCCTACATCACCTTCAACTATGTGGGCATCAAGAAGTACGGCTTCCTGAAATACATGCGCTCGTCCATCGTGGTGCCGAATGTGCCGGCCGCGCTGCACGTGCTGCTGATCCCGATCGAGTTCATCTCGACCTTCGTGTTGCGCCCGTTCACGCTCACCGTCCGTCTCATGGCGAACATGCTGGCAGGCCACATCATGTTGGTGCTGTTCTTCAGTGCCACCCAGTTCTTCCTGTTCGATGCCGCCTCCTGGATGAAGGTGTTCTCACCGTTCTCGCTGCTCGCGGGCTTCGGCTTCACCCTCTTCGAGCTGCTGGTGGTCTTCCTGCAGGCGTACGTGTTCGCGCTGCTGACCGCTGTCTACATCGGTCTGGCGCAGCACGCCGACTCTCACTGACCGACCGCACCAACTCCATAAACCTGCCTTCCACGCCGCCCGGCGGGTGGGCGACAGAAAGGGAATGAAACACACATGAGCACCCTCTCGTACCTGGCTGCCGAAGTTGCCGAGTCCAAGTCCAAGGGTTTCGGCGCCATCGGTTACGGTCTCGCCGCGATCGGCCCCGGCATCGGTGTGGGCATCGTCGTCGGTAAGGCCATCGAGGGCATCGCCCGTCAGCCCGAGCTGCAGGGCACCATCCGGACCAACATGTTCCTGGGTATCGCGTTCACCGAGGCCCTGGCGCTGATCGGTCTCGTCGCCGGCTTCATTTTCTGATTCCGGCCAAAGACTAGGAATCAACGATGAACAGCACCTATCTGCTTGCGGCTGAGGGGTCTGACGACGTCAACCCCCTCATCCCCGAGCCGTACGACATCTTCTGGTCTGCGGTCGTCTTCATCGTTATCGCCTTCGTCTTCGCCAAGTACGTCGTCCCGCGCCTGACCAAGGTGCTGGACGAGCGTTCGCAGAAGATCGAGGGCGGTATCGCCAAGGCCGAGGCCGTGCAGGCCGAGGCGCAGGCCACCCTGCAGCAGTACCAGGAGCAGCTGGCCGAGGCTCGCCTCGAGGCCGCTCGCATCCGCGAGGAAGCCCGCACCCAGGGTGCGGCCATCCTGTCGCAGATGCGCACCGATGCGCAGGCCGAGGCCGACCGCATCGTGGCCGCCGGCCACTCGCAGCTGGAGGCGCAGCGCCAGCAGATCGTGACCGAACTGCGGTCCGAACTGGGCCGTACCGCGGTCGACCTGGCCGAGAAGATCATCGGTCAGTCGGTGGCCGACGAGGCCAAGCAGTCGGCGTCGATCGACCGGTTCCTCGCGGAACTGGACGCGAACGCCGGCATCGGGGTCGGAAGGTAACGAACCGAAAGTGGGAAGCATGTACGCAGCGAGCCGCGAGGCGAGTTCCCGTGCGCGGGAAGCTCTTCGGGCCGCTCTGACCGGTAGCGACACCGTCGCGGCTACTACGGGGTCGGAACTGTTCGCCGTTGTCGCCGTCCTCGACGACCAGCGTTCGCTGCGTGTGGCGCTCGCGGATAAGTCGGTGTCGAGCTCGGCGCGAGCCGAGCTGGCCGAACGCGTCTTCGGCGGCAAGATCAGCGGTACCACGCTGGCCGTGCTGACCACGGCCGTGGCCCAGGACTGGTCGCGCGCCCGGGATCTGGTCGACACGCTGGTTCTGCTCGGCCGCGAGGCGCTGCTGCGCGCCGCGGACGAGCGCGGCCGCCTGACCGCGGTCGAGGACGAGCTGTTCCGGCTGGCCCGGATCATCGACGACAACCCGGACCTGGAGCAGGCGCTGCAGGACCACGGCAAGCCGGCGGAAGCCAAGCTGGCCCTGGTGCAGCGTCTGCTCGCGGGCAAGGTCGAGGACATCACCCTGCAGCTGGCCGATCAGGCCGTGCTGCGCCACAAGGGCGATGTCGGCGCGGCCATCGACGAGCTGTCCGACCTGGCGGCCTCGCTCCGGGAGCAGATCGTGGCGCACGTGCGTGCCGCGGTCGCCCTGACGCCGCAGCAGCGCGAGCACCTGGCCGCTTCGCTGCAGCGCATCTACGACAAGCCCGTCACGGTGCACGTGCAGGAAGACCCGAGCCTGCTGGCCGGCGTCGTCGTGCGCGTCGGCGACGACCTGATCGACGGCAGCGCCGTCGGCCGCCTCCAGCGCTTGCGTCAGTCTCTCGCTTAGAGACGAACGCCGAGAAGCGCTTTTACACACCGACATTCGAGACCACAGCGAGAGCAGGAAGAACATGGCGGAGCTGACGATCTCCCCCGATGAGATCCGTAGCGCGATCGAGAGCTACACCCAGAGCTACACCCCCGAGACCTCCATCGAAGAGGTCGGTGTCGTCACCGACACCGGCGACGGTATCGCCCACATCAGCGGCCTGCCGTCCGCGATGGCCAACGAGCTGCTGGAGTTCCCGGGCGGCGTCCTCGGCGTGGCGCTGAACCTGGAGGACACCGAGATCGGTGCCGTCGTCCTGGGTGAGTTCGACACCCTGGAAGAGGGCCAGCAGGTTCGCCGCACCGGCGACGTGCTCTCGGTTCCCGTGGGTGACAAGTTCCTGGGTCGCGTCATCGACCCGCTGGGCGCCCCGATCGACGGCCTGGGCGAGATCGAGGCCGACGAGCGCCGCGTGCTCGAGCTGCAGGCCGCCACCGTGCTGGAGCGTCAGCCGGTCGGTGAGCCGATGGCCACCGGCATCACCGCCATCGACGCCCTGACCGCCATCGGCCGCGGCCAGCGTCAGCTGGTCATCGGTGACCGCAAGACCGGTAAGACCGCGGTCTGCATCGACGCGATCATCAACCAGAAGGCCAACTGGGCCACCGGCGATCCGTCGAAGCAGGTGCGCTGCATCTACGTCGCGATCGGCCAGAAGGGCTCCACCATCGCGGGTGTGAAGTCCGCGCTCGAGGCGCACGGCGCGATGGAGTACACCACCATCGTCGCGGCCCCGGCCTCCGACTCCGCCGGCTTCAAGTGGCTGGCCCCCTACACCGGTTCGGCCCTCGGCCAGCACTGGATGTACCAGGGCAAGCACGTCCTGATCGTGTTCGACGACCTGTCCAAGCAGGCCGAGGCCTACCGCGCCATCTCGCTGCTGCTGCGCCGCCCGCCGGGCCGCGAGGCGTACCCGGGTGACGTCTTCTACCTGCACTCCCGTCTGCTGGAGCGTTGCGCGAAGCTGTCCGACGAGCTGGGCGCGGGCTCGATGACCGGTCTGCCGATCATCGAGACCAAGGCCAACGACGTCTCGGCGTTCATCCCGACCAACGTCATCTCCATCACCGACGGCCAGGTGTTCCTGGAGTCGGACCTCTTCAACAAGGGTGTCCGCCCGGCCATCAACGTCGGTATCTCGGTCTCCCGAGTCGGTGGCGCCGCGCAGACCAAGGCCATGAAGAAGGTCTCCGGTTCGCTGCGTCTGGAGCTGGCCTCCTACCGTGAGCTCGAGGCGTTCTCCGCCTTCGCCTCCGATCTGGACGCCGCCTCGCTGGCCCAGCTGGAGCGTGGCGCGCGCTGGGTCGAGCTGCTCAAGCAGGACCAGTACGCCCCGGTTTCGGTCGAGGATCAGGTCGTCTCGCTGTACCTGGTCGACGCCGGCTACTACGACTCCGTGCCGGTCGGCGACATCCGTCGCTTCAACGCCGAGCTGCTGGAGAGCCTGCACGCCTCCGTGCAGTCCTCCTTCGACGCCCTGCAGGGCGGCGCGAAGGTGCTCGAGGGCGAGGCCGCCGACGCCATCAAGGCCGCGACCGACAAGTTCAAGCAGGGCTTCCTGGCTTCCGACGGCTCGCGGGTCGTCGAGGCCGAGGCCGGCCAGCTGGACCACGAAGAGGTCGAGTCCCTCTCGGTCACCCGCAAGCACGTCGAGAAGTAATCGAGACGAGCACATGCGACTGACCGAATCGACGAATGAAGGGAGTGTGAACCGCTAATGGCAAGCGTGCGCGAATTGCGCTCCCGCATTCGTTCCGTGAGCTCGATCAAGAAGATCACCAAGGCTCAGGAACTGATCGCCACTTCGCGAATCAGCAAGGCGCAGGCCCGAGTTGCCGCCGCCAAGCCGTACGCGGAGGAGATCACCAAGGTGCTCGCCGAATTGGCGAGCGCCAGTGGGAATCTCAATCACCCGCTGCTGACCGAGCGTGAGAACGTCCGCCGCGCGGCCGTTCTGGTCATCACCTCCGACCGCGGTATGTGCGGTGGTTACAACTCCAACGTGCTCAAGCGCGCCGAGGAGCTCATGACCACCCTGCGCTCCGAGGGCAAGGAGCCGGTGCTGTACGTGATGGGCGCGAAGGGCCTGACCTACTACACCTTCCGCAAGCGGACGGTGAACGGGTCCTGGCTGGGCTTCTCGCAGCAGCCCAACTACGTGGACGCCTCGGCCGCCTGCAACCACCTGGTGGAAGCGTTCATGGCCGGGTCCGACGGCGAGGTCGTCAACCCCCACGGGGGCGAGACCATGGCCGGCGTCGACGAACTGCACATCGTCTACACGCGTTTCGTGTCGATGCTGTCGCAGCAGCCCGAGGTGCGTCGCCTGGCCCCGATCCAGGTGACGTTCGTGGACGAGAACTTCGATCTGGGTCCGGACAGCTTCTCCGACGGAAACTCGGAGCCGGTGGCTCAGTACGAGTTCGAGCCGGACGCGGATCGCCTGCTGGGCGCGCTGCTGCCGAAGTACGTCAACACTCGGATCTACTCGTCGCTGCTCGAAGCAGCGGCATCGGAGTCGGCTGCGCGCCGCACCGCCATGAAGGCCGCGACGGACAACGCCACGGATCTGGTCAACTCGCTGACCCGAACCGCGAACTCGTTGCGCCAGGCGCAGATTACGCAGGAAATCACGGAAATCGTCGGCGGCGCCAATGCGCTGGCGGCGAGCTCGGACCTCGACTAAGGCCCAGGAAGAGAACCAATGACCGCAGCTACTGAAACCCGGGTCGGCACTGGCCGTGTCGCCCGCGTCATCGGACCCGTCGTGGACGTCGAGTTCCCGCGCGGTTCGATTCCCGACCTGTACAACGCCCTGAACGTGGACATCGCGCTCGCGTCCGTGGCCAAGACCCTGACCCTCGAGGTCGCGCAGCACCTGGGCGACAACATCGTTCGCACCATCTCGATGCAGCCGACCGACGGTCTGGTCCGTGGCGCCGAGGTGCGCGACACCGGCAAGCCGATCTCGGTGCCCGTCGGTGACGTCGTCAAGGGCCACGTGTTCAACGCCCTCGGTGACTGCCTCGACACCCCGGGCCTGGGCCGCGACGGCGAGCAGTGGGGCATCCACCGCCAGCCGCCCGCCTTCGACCAGCTCGAGGGCAAGACCGAGATCCTCGAGACCGGCATCAAGGTCATCGACCTGCTGACCCCGTACGTCAAGGGCGGCAAGATCGGTCTGTTCGGTGGTGCCGGTGTCGGCAAGACCGTTCTGATCCAGGAGATGATCACCCGTATCGCGCGTGAGTTCTCCGGTACGTCCGTGTTCGCGGGCGTCGGTGAGCGCACCCGTGAGGGCACCGACCTCCACCTGGAAATGGAAGAGATGGGCGTCCTTCAGGACACCGCCCTCGTCTTCGGCCAGATGGACGAGCCGCCGGGCACGCGTATGCGCGTCGCCCTCTCGGCCCTGACCATGGCCGAGTACTTCCGCGACGTCCAGAACCAGGACGTGCTGCTGTTCATCGACAACATCTTCCGGTTCACCCAGGCCGGTTCCGAGGTCTCGACCCTGCTGGGTCGTATGCCCTCGGCCGTCGGTTACCAGCCGACCCTGGCGGACGAGATGGGTCAGCTGCAGGAGCGCATCACCTCGACCCGTGGCCGTTCGATCACCTCGATGCAGGCGATCTACGTCCCCGCGGACGACTACACCGACCCCGCGCCGGCCACCACCTTCGCGCACTTGGACGCCACCACCGAGCTCTCGCGTCCGATTTCGCAGAAGGGCATCTACCCGGCCGTCGACCCGCTGTCCTCGACTTCTCGTATCCTCGAGGCTTCGATCGTCGGCGAGCGTCACTTCCGGGTGGCCAACGAGGTCAAGCGAATCCTGCAGAAGTACAAGGAACTCCAGGACATCATCGCGATTCTGGGTATGGACGAGCTCTCCGAAGAGGACAAGGTCCTCGTCGGTCGCGCCCGTCGCCTGGAGAAGTTCCTGGGCCAGAACTTCATCGTGGCCGAGAAGTTCACCGGCCAGGAGGGTTCCGTCGTGCCGCTGGAGCAGACCATCGACGACTTCGATCGGGTCTGCAAGGGCGAGTTCGACCACCTGCCCGAGCAGGCGTTCAATTCGTGTGGTGGCCTTGACGACGTCGAGGCTGCTGCGAAGAAGATCGCCGGGAAGTAGTCACCCATGGCAACTGGGTCCGATTCAAATACCATGTCCGTTGACCTGGTCGCCGTCGAGCGACTGCTGTGGTCGGGCCGCGCGTCTTTCGTGTCGGCCCAGACCACGGAGGGTGAGATCGGCATCCTCGCCGGCCACGAGCCGCTGCTCGGCCAGCTGGTCGAGGGCGGCACCGTGACCATCGTGTCCGACGACAACGAGCGTGTCGTGGTGGCCGTGCACGGCGGATTCTTCTCCGTCACCGCCACGTCGGTGCGCGTGCTGGCCGAGTCCGCCGACTTCGCCTTCGACATCGACGAGGCGGCCGCCAAGGCCGTCGTCGCCGATCCGGATGCGAGCCCGGCCGCGCTGGCCAAGGCACAGGGCCAGCTGCGGGCGGTCGAGAAGGCCGCTGCGGCCCACTAGCTCGACGCTGGAACAACGGCGGCGGCCCCGGGGAGATCCCCGGGGCCGCCGCTGTTTTCGTGCTCGGACACCCGAAAGCCACACGCGCGCCCGGCATCGGCCCGGCGCGCGTGCCGCGTCTCATTCGAAAGTGAGGATCGGCTTGATGGTCGTGCCGTGGTGGGCGTCGGCCATCGCGGTGTCGATATCGCTGAAGGCGTAGGTCTTGCTGATCTTCTCGATCGGGAACTTGCCTTCGGCATGCCACCGCAGCAGCTGCGGAATGAACTGCTGCGGGTCGCCGCTGCCCTCGATGCAGCCGCGGACAGCCTTGCCGTTGCCGGTGAGGTGGCCGATCTCGAGGTCCATGCTGGCCTCCCCGAGCCCGACCAGCACCAGGGTGCCCATGGGCGCCAATGCCTCCAGGCCCTTGGCGATCACGGCATTGACCGCGGTGGTGTCGAGGGCGAAGTTCGCGCCGCCGTTGGTCGCCGCGACGATCTGGGCGACGACGTCCTCGGCCGCGCCGTCGATCGTGACGTCCGCGCCGAGCTCCTTGGCCACGGCCAGGCGCTCCGCCGAAAGGTCGATCGCGACAATGGTTCCCGCGCCGATGGCCCGAGCCGCCATGAGCGCGGCCATACCGACGCCGCCGACGCCGAAAATGGCGATGGAATCGTTGGGTCCCGGCTTCATGACATTGGCGACCGCGCCCGCGCCGGTCTGCACGCCGCACCCGAACGGGGAGGTGGCGACCAGGTCGACATCCTTGTCCACGACCACGATGCTGCGCGCCGACACCAGGGCGTGGGTGGCGAAACTCGACTGCCCGAAGAACGCGCCCATGACGCGCTCGCCATTGTTACTGAGCGGCGAGGTGAAATCGGAGCGGCCGCCCGAGGTGTTCAGAATGACGAAATTCTCGCAATAGGGCGGAAGCCCGTTGGCGCATCGTGAACAGGTGCCGCAACTGGCGTAGGTGAGCAGCACGTGGTCGCCCACGTCGATTCCGGTTACCTCCGAGCCGATCTGCTCCACGATGCCCGCGCCCTCGTGTCCGAGGACGATCGGCAGCTCGGCGGGAAACACGCTCTTGGAGACCAGGTCGGTGTGGCAGACGCCGGTCGCGACGATGCGCACCAGCACCTCGCCCGGACGCGGCTCCTCGAGGCTGAGGGTCTCCATCGAGAAGGGCGCGTCGGCGCCCCGGGCGACCGCTGCGGTAATTTCCACGGAATCTCCTTCCAAGACATCCCAATTGTCGGGAGCATAAGAACGTGTTCCAGTTTACGGCCATCGGCGATCCCGCTCAGCGGTCCGTCGGTTGGCGCGCTGCGGGGCGAACCTGGTAGGCGCGACGGATTTCGGATGGTTCGCCCTGTAATTGCTCCTCCGCTATCACGGTGTGGTTAAATGCTTTCGCCGGTTCCCGAGTGTGATCTGAAGCACTTGGCAATGTATCGGCTATTCCCGCATTTCGGCTTTACCTCCAACGATGCACACTGCGTTGCCCATGGGTTGCACGAGCATGATGAGCGAGGGGTTGATGAGCAGGCTTCGAATTGGCAAGTGGATGGTGGCCGCCGCCGTGGTCGCGGTCGCCGTCGGATTCTTCTCTCCGGGTGCGGCCTCGGCGGATGTCACCGTCCCGCTCCCCAACGGGCATATCGAGGGCCCGGGCGTGAAAATCACGAGTGTCGGTGAGCGCGCGATCATTTCGCCGTCGCTGGCCTCCAATGGCGCGGGCCGGACCTCCTGGGTGACGGGCAATGTCACCGCCGAGGTGGAGACTCCGGACGGTGATGTCGGGCCCAACAACGGTCCGCTGAACTTTCCCGGCACCAATAATTCGGGAACGCACGGATCCTCCAACCTCACCACCGGTTACATCGTCGGCTGTCAGGTCGCGCTGGGGCAGTTGAGCGCGAACGCCTCGGTCGCCGTCAGTTCCACGCCCAGCCTGTCCGGTGGATTCAGTTTCCCGCTCTCACCCGGTCAGGTGCAGTGGGTCGCGATCAACAACATCGAGTTGGTCAAGAGCGGCACCTACACCATCAACTATCAGGACATCCCGATGGAGATCCAGGGCTGCGGCGGCTACGCGCAGGCCCGCCAGGTCTCCGTGGTCGAGATCATCGGCATCGACTACCACAAGGTCACCCTCTACGGCCAGCCGTTCAGCATCGGCTGACGAGTCCACTCCGGCGGAAGGGATCGTATGTACGGCAAGGGAATTCGCGCCCGGAGTGGGCGGATCCTGGGGGTGACGCTGGCCGCGGCGGCGGGTCTGTGCGGGTTCGGACCGGCCGCTCCCGCGCAGGCCGACACCTTCATTCCGCTCCCGGGCGGCTCCATCACCCGGCAGCTCGCCGACGGCACCAACCTCATCGTCCGGATCACCGGGGAGTCGGCCACGATCAGCGGATCCATGGGGTCCACCCCGGTGCATCGCAATGTCTGGACCACCGGCGTGGCCAGCATCGACCTCGACGGCCCGAGCGCCTCGACCGCGACGCTCAAGATCAGCCCCGGCTACATCGTGGGCTGCCAGGTCGACATCAGCGGCATCACCGCGAACAACTCCGGCGGCGAGACCTACAGCCCGGACACCTCCCTGCAGACACTGGGCACGCTGGGACTCAACGAGCAGCTGGGCAGCGGTATCACGCTCGGACCCGGTCAGGCCGTCGCGCGCCTGATGCTCGATCTGGAGCGGCCGGACGACTACGGCCAGGAATCGCACAAGCGCTACAACAAGGTTCCGGGCCCACACACCAGCGTGAGCTGGACCGACGAGACCTTCTCGGTGGACGGCTGTGGCGGTTACGCCCAGGCGCGGGCGTTCGTCGCCGCCGAAGTGGACACCGCCACCTTCATCGGCAACCTGGTCCTCTACGGGGAGCCGTTCACGATCGGCTGAGATATATCTTCGACGCCTCGCTGAACAGCGCATTCATCACATTCGGTGGATGGCCGGACCTCGCCTTTCCGCGGTCGCTACTATCGACCGAAAGCGGGGCCCGGCCTCTGGCCGGTCAGTGATCGACAGCAACGCGGATGTGAAGGGACGGAGCGGCATTGCAAACCGGGATGTGGCTTCTGATCATTCTGGTATTGCTGCTGGTCGGGCTGGCCTTGGCCTCGACCTATCGCCTCGTGATGCTGCGTCGCGGCGGCACCGCCGCCCTGCTGCGGGTACTGCCCGCGCGCGGGCACGGCGGCGGCTGGCGGCACGGCCTGATCCGCTACGACGAGGACACGCTCCTCTTCTACAAACTCTCCAGCCTGAAACTCGGCCCGGACTCCACCATGCGGCGGCTCACCATCGAGGTGGGCCCGCGGCGGTCCCCGGCCGACGACGAGTACGACATCATGACCGACGAGGTCATCGTCATGGTGTCCGACGGTGACGGCGATTACGAGCTGGCTCTGGACCGCGGCGCCATGGCGGCCTTCCTGTCCTGGGTGGAATCGCGCCCGTCCGAGCGCATTCGCCGCCGGCGCGCCGGATAGTCCGATCCCGCGCGCTAGTGTGACCCTGTGAGCGTTCACTTGACGCGGATCTACACGCGGACCGGCGATGACGGCACCACCGGCCTGAGCGATTTCTCGCGGGTGGCCAAGACCGACCCGCGGCTGATCGCGTATGCCGACTGTGACGAAACCAATGCGGCTCTCGGGGTCGCGATCGCGCTCGGTCAGCCGGATACGCGGATTCTGACTGTGTTGCGTTCCATACAGAACGACTTGTTCGACGCGGGCGCGGACCTGTCCACCCCCGTCGTGGCCGACCCCAAGTACCCGCCGCTGCGCATCACCCAGGACTACATCGACCGCCTGGAGCAGTGGTGCGATGAGTTCAATGAGCCTCTGCCGCCGTTGAATTCGTTCATTCTGCCCGGCGGCACCCCGCTGGCCGCGCTGCTGCACACCGCGCGCACCGTGGCGCGACGCGCCGAGCGGGCGGCGTGGGCCGCGGTGGCGGCACACCCGGACGACACCAGCGTGCTGCCCGCCAAATACCTCAACCGCCTGTCCGACCTGCTGTTCATCCTCGGCCGGGTCGCCAACCCGGACGGCGACATACTGTGGCGGCCGGGCGGAGACGCCGCGAGTGCGGGAGAGGACCACTAGGCTGACCCCCGTGAGTGAACGGTTTCTGGTGACCGGGGGCAGCAGGCTCGTCGGTGAGGTCGCGGTGAGCGGCGCGAAGAACAGCGTCCTCAAGCTGATGGCTGCCGCGTTGCTGGCCGAGGGGACGACCACCATCACGAACTGCCCGGACATCCTGGATGTGCCGTTGATGGCGGACGTGCTGCGGGGTCTGGGCTGCGATGTGGTCATCGAGGGCGGCACGGTCCATATCGCCACTCCGCCGGAACCGAAGTACCACGCGGACTTCCCGGCGGTCACCCAGTTCCGCGCCTCGGTGTGCGTGCTGGGTCCGCTGATGGCGCGCTGCAAGCGGGCCGTGGTGGCGCTGCCCGGCGGTGACGCGATCGGTTCGCGTCCGCTGGACATGCACCAGCAGGGTCTGCGGTTGCTCGGCGCGACCTCGGAGATCGAGCACGGCTGCCTGGTGGCCCGGGCCGAGGAGCTGCAGGGCGCGCGGATCCGCCTGGACTTCCCGTCGGTCGGCGCGACCGAGAACATCCTGATGGCCGCGGTGCTGGCCGAGGGTGAGACGGTCATCGACAATGCCGCGCGGGAGCCGGAGATCGTGGATCTCTGCAACATGCTGATCCGGATGGGCGCGAAGATCGCCGGCGCGGGGACCTCGGTGCTGACCATTCAGGGCGTGGCGAAGCTGGCCCCCACCACCCACCGGGTGATCGGCGACCGCATCGTCGCCGCGACCTGGGGTATCGCCGCCGCCATGACCACCGGTGACGTGCGGGTGACGGGCATCAACCCCAAGCACCTGTCCCTGGTGCTGGACAAGCTGCGCTCGGCGGGCGCCCGAATCTCGTTCGAACCGGATGGTTTTCGCGTGGTGCAGGCGGATCGCCCTCGCGCCGTGAACTTCTCGACCCTGCCGTTCCCGGGGTTCCCGACCGACCTGCAGCCGATGGCCATCGGCCTGGCCGCCATCGCCGACGGCACCTCGATGATCACCGAGAACATCTTCGAGGCGCGCTTCCGTTTCGTCGAAGAGATGATCCGGCTGGGCGCGGACGCCCGCACCGACGGGCATCACGCTGTGGTGCGCGGCATTCCGCGACTGTCCTCGGCGCCGGTGTGGTCCTCCGACATTCGCGCCGGCGCGGGTCTGGTGCTCGCGGGTCTGGTGGCCGACGGTGTCACCGAAGTCCACGATGTCTTCCACATCGACCGGGGTTACCCGTCTTTCGTGGAGAACCTGCGCGGGCTCGGAGCGGAAATCGAACGCGTCGGAACCTCCGACTGAACGGCCGGTGTCGGGACGCGTTCACGAAAACCCGTCCTGAACAGGCGATTTGACATGAGAACAACCAACACGTAACTTATTCCAGGTCAGAGCGACACGGACACCGACCCGGGCCCCAGGGGCTAGGGAAACGAGGTAGTACGAGGAGCGCCTGATGATCACATTGGTTCAGCAAGATCAGCGGATTTGGTTCTGCTGGGAGGGCTGAGCTAAGCTTCGAAAGCAGCCTCACCGACAAGCGGGATGAAAGTTCCGGGATGTTGGTGTGTGCGTGTGTTCTTTGAGAACTCAATAGTGTGTCGATGAATGTCAGTGCCAAATATTTTATTTGGTTCCAATCATTCTCACCCCCGTGAGGGTG
>NZ_JBSGCY010000121.1:0-19986 GCF_053602115.1 Nocardia sp. NPDC004582
GTCGGCCCGGCCGCCCCGGCGCCCGCTCCGAATGCCGTGACCGCACCGGGTGTTCCGGATCTGCCCGACGTCGCCGCCACGCTGGTGGCCGTTCGCGCCGCCCTGCACGATGCCCTACCCGATATCGTCACCGCGATCGACAGCGAGGGCAGGCTGGTCGGTGTGACGGCCGGGAGCCGGACCGGGACGGCGGGCGTGGTGAAGCGCCGGCTCGGTCGAATCGCACCGGCGCTCGGTGGCATCCGGCTCGCGGTCGGGGTGAGCGGCCGCCGGCCGGAGGAGCCGCTCGCGGGGACGGTGAGCGCGGCGGCGGCCGCGTCCACGGCGGCTCGTGAGGATGCCGAACCGGTCAGTGTTCGTGTCGCCGACATCGATTCGGCCGTCGGCCTGCTCACCGCCGTACCCGGTGGTCTGCAACGGCGTTTCGCGGAACGCGTGCTGGGTCCGGTGCTGGATTACGACCGGGTGCACGGGGCGGGCCTGCTGGAGACCCTGCACGTATTCCTCGGCTCCGACGGGTCGTGGCGGCAGGCCGCGGAGCGAATGCATGTGCACCCCAACACCGTTCGCTACCGGATCGGGCGGATCGAGGTGCTGACCGGGCGCGATCTCGGGCGGCTCGACGATCGGCTGGACCTGTACCTGGCGGTGCGGACGCTGTCGGGTCAGACCGCGCCGGTGTAGGGGTCCCAGGCGATTCCGGCGTCCGGCACGCCCTCGCGCAGGACGCTCGCTTGGATCAGGCCGTACGGGCGGTCGTCGGCGTGGAACACCTCACCGTTGTTGGGCACGCCGAATCGTCCGGTGTCATAGGCGAAGTGGTGCTTGTTGGGGGCGGAGAAGCGGATCTCCGCCAGACACGGGTACGCCCCGAGGGCGGCGCGGCCCATCTCGTACAGGGTTTGCTGCAAAGCCTTCGAGTGCAGGGTGGCGAAGGTTTCGATGAGGGCGGCGCGAATCCCGTGATAGGCCGCGTCCCAGTCGGCGGGCGGGGTGGCGAAGCGCCAGCGGGCGTCGAGACTGGTGGCGAGGATGCGGTCGTAGGCGGGTTCCAGGACGGTGAACGGGTCGGTCAGGAACCCCGCGAACTCCGAACCCGTGGATTTGAGGATCACCAGGTCCTTGACGCCGCCGATCACCCATTCGCGCCGGTTCGCGCCCCGGCCGCTCACTGTGACGGCGGCGGTCCGCACCTCCGGACCCACCCGCGTCCACGTGTGGTCGTGGCCGCTGCCGCCGACCGGAACCCGTTGCCAGGCATACTCTTCGATCTCGATGCGGGCCGAGGTCACCGGCTCGATCTCACCGGTGAAATGCCGGGCCAGCGCGAGCCCGTAGTCCTCGATGCCGCCGTCGCCGTGACTCTTGGCGTAGGTGTAGATGGTCTGCTTCTGTGAGTCCGTCGGCAGCACCGCGCCCTGATCGCCCACGGTGTGCGCCTCGTCGAACGCGCCGCGCAGGCACGAGGACACGTTCAGATCCCGGATCTCGTGCGCTCCGCCTCCCCGCGCTCGGGCGGTGTCGCGGTAGATCCGCACCACCCGGTTCTCGGCCTTCCCGTACTGGTGCGGGCCGAGCACGATCCGGCCGCCGGCTTCGCTCATGGTCGCCTCCCGTGGTCGTTGATCACTGTGCCCCACTGTGACCGACGTCGGCGGGCGCACACGCTGGTTCGGCGGACAAATCGCCGCACAACGTGACCGTGACGTCTGGCCGATCGGACAAAGGCCCACGCCGGGCGATCTACCTAACCTGACGAACAACCGACCCCGACGGAAGGCAGGGCCACCCATGACATCACCGCATCCCGTGGACACGCGGCTGCCCTGGCACCGCCTGCTGGTGTTCGGTGTGCAGCACGTGCTGATCATGTACACCGGATGCGTCACGGTGCCTTTGGTTTTCGGTGCGGCCGCCAAACTCGACCACACCACCATCGCCCTGCTGATCAGCGCCGACCTGCTGGTCGCGGGCATCATCACCGTGGTGCAGAGTCTCGGACTCGGGAGGCTGGCGGGCGCACGGCTGCCCATCGTCACCGGCGCCACCTTCGTGGCCATGAGCCCGATGATCCTGATCGCCAAGGACTACGGGCTGCAGGCGCTGTACGGGTCCATGCTGCTGGGCGGCGTCATCGGCATCGCGCTGGCCTGGCCGTTCGCGTCCATCGTGCGGTTCTTCCCACCGCTGGTGAGCGGCACCGTGCTGACCGTGGTCGGCATCTCGCTGATCGGGGTGGCGGGCGGTCTCGTCGTCGGCAGCGACCCGAAGGCCGCGACCTTCGCCGCGCCGTCCCGGATCGCCTTGGCGGCAGCGGTTCTGGTGGTGGCGCTGGTGTGCACCGTGCTGGGCCGGGGCGTGTGGTCGCAGCTGGGCGTGCTGATCGCCCTGATCGCCGGCATCGTGATCGCCGTCCCGATGGGGCTGGTCAAGCTGGACGGGGTGTCCCGCGCGGCCTGGCTGGGCGCGCCGCACCCCTTCCACTTCGGGGCGCCGCAGTTCCCGGTCACCGCGGTGGTCGCCATGACCATCGTGCTGGCGGTCGTGTTCGCCGAGTCCACCGCGAGCATGCTGGCCCTGGGCGAGATCACCGGAAAACCCTTGTCCCGCGCCGATGTGGCGCGCGGCCTGGTCGGCGACGGCCTGTCCGCGGTGCTGGCCGGGTTCCTGAACTCGTTCGTGGACACCGTCTTCAACCAGAATGTGGGCGCGGTCGCCACCACCCGGGTGCACAGCCGCTACGTGACGGCGGTGAGCGGCGCGATCCTGATCGTCCTGGGCCTGGTGCCGCGCTTCGGCGCCCTGGTCGCGACCGTCCCGCAGCCGGTGGTCGGCGGCGTCGGCCTGGTGCTGTTCGCCACCATCGCGGTCATCGGCGTGGACACGCTGCGCCGCGCCGACCTCACCGACCGGGTGAACCTGACCATCGTCGCCGTCTCGATCGGCGTCGGCCTGGTGCCGGTGCTGACCAAGGGCATGTTCGAGAAGTTCCCGTCCTCGGCCCAGATTCTGCTGAACAGCGGCATCAGCCTCGCCGCCGCGACGGCCTTCACCCTCAACCTGTTGTTCAACCACACCAGGCTCGGCGATCTCGCCCGCGGGCTTCAGCCGCAGGCGTTGACCCACTCCGAGAGTCCGTCGGCGAACATCTGACGCTTCCAGATCGGGACCTCGTGCTTGATGCGGTCCACGAGTTCGGCGCAGGTGGTGAAGGCTTCGGCGCGGTGGGGCGCGGCCACCGCCACCGCGATGGCGAGATCGCCGATGGTGAGGTCGCCGACGCGGTGCACGGCCGCGACCGGGAGCCCGGAGGACCGCGCCACCTCCTCGCACACCTTGCGCAGGAACTGCTCGGCCTGCGGGTGCGCCGAATACTCCAGCGCCGAAACCGATTGCCCGCCATCGTGATCGCGCACCTTGCCGGTGAACACGACGACCGCGCCGTGGTGCGGCCCGTCCACGGCCTGCTCGACCTCGGCCGGATCCAGGTCCTGATCGCTGATCCGCGCCAGCAGCTCACTCATGGGTGCCTCCTCCGGCCACCTGGGCCAGCAGATGTTCGAGCAACGGGTTCAGCACGGCGATGCCGTCCTGCACCCCGCCCGGCGAACCGGGCAGATTGATGATCACGGTGCGCCCGGCGAGCCCGGCCACGCCGCGGCTCAGCGCGGCGAGCGGGAATTTCGCGGTGCCCGCCTGGCGGATGGCGTCGGCCACGCCCGGCAGTTCCCGATCCAGCAGGGCGTGGGTGGCCTCCGGCGTGGCGTCGGTGGGGGAGGCGCCGGTGCCGCCGGTGCTGATGATCAGGTCCGGTTCGGTGGACAGCGCCTCCGCGAAACCGAACGCGATATCGGCGTCGGCGAAGACCAGCGGGCCGCGCACCGAGAACCCCTGGGCGGTCAGCCATTCGGCGAGCACGGGCCCGGTGGTGTCGATCCGGCTGCCGGCGGCGACACCGGTCGAGGCGACCACGACGGCGGCCGTGCGGCCCTCGCCCGCGCGGGGAGCCGTTGCGGCGGCGGGTTTTTCGTGACCGCCGTGCTTGCCGTGGTCGTGCTGCTTGCCGGGCTTGTGCCCGGCATGCTGCTCGGCTTCCGGCCGCACCCAATGTCCGTGCTTGCCACCCTCTTTGGTGACCAGCCGCACCCCGTTCAGCGTGGCCGCCGGGTCCACCGCCTTCACCATGTCGTGCAGCGTGAGGCCCGCGACCGCGACCGCGGTGAGCGCCTCCATCTCGACCCCGGTGGGCCCCTTGGTCTTCGCGGTGGCCTCGATGGTGATGGTGGTGTCGGTGAACCCGAAGCTCACGTTCACCGACGACAGCGCCAGCTGATGGCACAGCGGAATCAGTTCCGAGGTCTTCTTGGCCCCGTTGATCCCGGCGATACGGGCAGTGCTGAGCACATCGGCCTTGGGCATGTCGTCGGCCCGGACCAGCGCGATCACCTCGGCGGTGGTGTGCAGTTCGCCCGCCGCGACCGCGATGCGGGCGGTGTCGGCCTTGGCGCTCACATCGACCATGCGGGCGCGACCTTCACGGTCGACATGCGACAACTCACTCATGGGCACCACCTTGGCACAGTGAAATCAGGGTGTTCACAGCGGTCGGACCTCGACGATCGTGCCCGCGGGCACCTCGGTGGCGGCGGCCGGGATGTCGATCAGCACATCGGCGTGCGCCATGGCCGCGATCAGATGCGAGCCCTGACCCGAGACCAGCGCCACCCCGCCCTCGACCAGCTTGCCGCGCAGGAACTGGCGCTTCCCGGCGGGGGAGCGGACCGCCTCCAGCAGCGGCAGTTCCGAGATCACCAGCGCGGGCAGGCCCGCCAGCTCGCGCAGGACCGGGCGGGCGAAGACCTCGAACGACACCATGGTGCTCACCGGATTGCCCGGGAAGCTCAGCACCGGGACGCCGTCGACCGTGCTCAGCCCCTGCGGACCGCCGGGTTGCAGTGCCACCGGGCCGAATTCGCCGCCCTGGGCCGCCAGCACCTCCTTGACGACCTCGAAGTCGCCCATGGAGACGCCGCCCGAGGTGAACACCACGTCGGCCTCGGCCACCGCCTCGGCCAGCCGCCGCCGGAACTCGGCGTGCTCGTCGGTGGAATGCGCGACCGACACCACCTCGACGCCGTTGTCGGACAGGGCCGCGGCCAGCGCGATGCCGTTGGAGTTGAAGATCTGGCCCGGCAGCAGGGTCGCCCCGGCGGGCCGCAGTTCGTCGCCGGTGGTCAGGACCGCCGCCCGCACCCGCCGCGTCACCTCCAGCTCGCCCAGCCCGACCGCGGCCAGCGCCGCGATGTGCCGGGGCCGCAGCAGGGTGCCCGCCGCGGCCAGCAGCTCTCCGGCGCGCACATCGGTGCCGGGCTCGCGCACGAAATCGCCGGGGGCACGGCTGGTTCGGATGGTGACGGTGGCGCCGTCGGACTCGGTGTGCTCCACCGGCACCACGCAGTCCGCGCCCGGCGGCACGGGCGCGCCGGTCATCACCTTCACCGCGGCGCCCGGGGGCAGGGTGAGCTGTTCGGTGTTGCCGGCCGCCACCACGCCCGTCAGCGGCAGGGTCGCGGGCACGATCGCCACCGATTCGGCGGCCACCGCGTAGCCGTCCATGGCGGAATTGCGGAACACCGGCAGGTCCAGGGGCGCGTACACGTCGACGGCCAGGCGGCGGCCCGGCGCCGCGGCCATCGGGACGGTTTCCGTGCTCCGACCGGCCAGGGGCCGCAGGACGTCCTCGATGCGCCGGCGATGGTCGTCGACGGGTCGGGCCGGGGCGGTCGCGTGCCGGGAACTCATGCCGCTGAGCCTATACGCGGGCGAATCCTCCAGGCCGTGACCGGCTGATCACCGGGCCCGGCTCGTAGGAACCTACGAAGAGTTGCGGGCCCGGCAATAATGGTGCAATGACCGTGGTCGCGATGGGCATGCCCGCTGTGCGATCCGGGCGGCCCGATACCGACGGCCGCCCGGATACCCCCTTCCTGCTCGATCGCTTCGGCCGGGTGGCGCGGGACCTGCGCGTGTCCATCACCGAGAAGTGCTCGCTGCGCTGCACCTACTGCATGCCCGAGGAGGGCCTGCCCGCGATTCCGGCCGACGAACTGCTCTCCACCGAGGAGATCGTGCGCCTGGTGACCCTCGCGGTGCGCGAACTCGGCGTGCACGAGGTGCGTTTCACCGGCGGCGAACCGCTCATGCGCCGCGACCTAGAGCAGATCATCGCGGGATGCCATGCGGCACTACCGGATACGCCATTGGCCATGACCAGCAACGGCGTCGGACTCGAGCATCGCGCCCAGGCCCTGGCCGACGCGGGCCTGCAACGCATCAACATCTCCCTCGACACCGTGGACCGGGACGGCTTCCACCGCCTGACCCGCCGCGACCGCCTGACCTCGGTGCAGGCCGGGATCCGCGCCGCCATCGCCGCCGGGCTCACCCCGCTCAAGGTGAACGCGGTCCTCATGCGCGAAACCCTCGACGGCGCCGCGGATCTGCTGCGGTGGTGCCTGGACGTGGGCGCGGAACTGCGCTTCATCGAGGAGATGCCGCTCGACGCCGACCACGAGTGGGCGCGCGCCAACATGATCACCGCCGCCGAACTCCTGGACGTGCTGGGCAAGCGCTTCACCCTGGTCGAGACCGGTCGCGAGGACCCCTCCGCCCCCGCCGAACGCTGGCTGGTGGACGGCGGTCCCGCCACCGTCGGCATCATCGCCTCGGTCACCCGCAAATTCTGCGGCGACTGCGACCGCACCCGCCTCACCGCCGACGGCCGCATCCGCTCCTGCCTGTTCAGCGACCAGGAGTACGACATCCGCGCCGCCCTGCGCTCGGGCGCCACCGACGCCGACATCGCCGCCCTCTGGCGCGGCGCCATGTGGAACAAATCGGCCGGCCACGGCATCGACGCCGCCGGCTTCGTCCCGCCCACCCGAACGATGGGAGCCATCGGTGGTTGAGGTCCGTTATTTCGCCGCGATCGCCGACGCCGTCGGCAAGGACAAGGAAACCCTCGCCCTCCCGCCCGGCGCCACCATCGCCGACCTCCGCACCACCCTCTCCGCCGCCTACGGCCCCGAACTCGACCCCATGCTGAAGGTCTGCGCCTACCTCATCGGCGACGAATTGACCCGCGACGCGTCCACCCCGCTCTCGCCCCGCGTGGACGTCCTGCCCCCGTTCGCCGGCGGCTAGCGGCCGCGCGTCGAGCCCGGCCGCGCATCGCAGCGAATTGCGCTGCCGGGCGCTAACATTCGCCGGTCCCCGCACGTCGTCGCCAGGAGACCGATCCGAATGACGCAATCGCCGCAACCGACACCGCGACCGACCCAACCCGCGATCCGGCCGCATCCCGCGTTCGCGCAGGTCCAGCAGGCCCGTGCCGCCAGCCTGCAGTTGCGGGTGGCGGACTGGATCACCAAGTTCGCGGGCTCGATGACCTTCGTCTACATCCACGCCATCGGTTTCGCGGTGTGGATGCTGCTGGTCGAGAAGAGTCCCTGGCCCACGCTGACGCTGGTGGTCTCGCTGGAAGCGATCTTCCTGTCCACCTTCGTGATGATCGGCCAGAACCGCCAGGCCGATTTCCAGCAGGCCAAAGCCGACCACGACTTCCAGGAACAGGAACTCGAGCTCAAGACCAATACCGAACTGACCCGGGCCATCCACGCCATGACCTCGGAACTGCACCGCCGCCTGGTCGAGGACCCGGATCAGCAGAAGGGCTGACGCAGGCGGTCGACCACCGCGGTGACGCCCGCTCGCCGCATCTCGGGGTCGTCGACGTCCAGGCCGCGCAGCACCTCGAACCAGGGGCCGAGCCGGTGCCAGTGCACGGCGCGGGCGCGGATCTCGGGGGTGACACCGTAGGCGTGGGCGACCGCGTGCGCGAATGGCGTCGGTGTGCCGAACAAAGCCCAGGCGAAGTCGACGGCGGGGTCGCCGAGGTGGGCGTCGCCGAAATCGATGACGCCGCTCACCCGGCCGGCTTCGGCCAGGACGTGTTCCGGGCCGAGATCGGCGTGGACGACGGTGTCGGCGGGAGTGTCCAGGATCGCGTCCAGCAGCGAGACGGCGGCCGCGGTCGATGAATCCGGAAGCAGCGGAAGGACTTCCCGGCGGCAGCGGGTCACGGCCCAATTCCGTTCCCGGTGGGCGTGTCCGGCCCCGGGCAGGCCCAGCTCGATCGCCTCGGCGGGCGGGGTGTCGTGCAGGGCGCGCAGGAACCGCCCGATCGCATCACCGTTCTCCGGCGGGTAGTCCGCGATCGGCTCGCCGCGAATCAGCCGGTGCCGCACCACCAGTGGTGCCGCGGTGACCACCGCCGGAATCGGGATGGGCAGCGGCAGCCGGGGCGCGAGCCACGGCAGCAACCGGGTCTCCCGCAGCAGCTGGGCATCCACCTCCGGCCGCCGCGGCCGCCGCTCCACCCAGTGCTCATCCACCAGGGTCGCCGAACTGTCCCACCCATTGTCGCCGTCGAAGTTCACGCCTCGACCCTAGGAATCGCGGGGGATTACTTCCACCGAGTATCGAACGCGGTCACGAGGACCGCGCTCATGTCGGGCGTGCGGCTCGGTTCAGCGCCACCAGGTGTCGAGCGGGGTCACAGGGACCGCGCGCTTGTGGCGGGTGTTGAGGAAGATTCGTTCGAGCTTCTCGGAGACCTCGGGGCCGACGTCCTTGCCCTCGAGGTAGTCGTCGATCTGGGAGTACTTCAGGCCCAGGGCTTCCTCGTCCGGGAGTGACGGGCGGTCGTCCTCGAGGTCGGCGGTGGGGACCTTCTGCCAGACGCTGGGCGGCGCGCCGAGTTCCTGGAGCAGGGCCGCGCCCTGGCGTTTGGTGAGACCGGTCAGGGGGGTGATGTCGACGCCGCCGTCGCCGAACTTGGTGAAGAAGCCGGTGACGGCCTCGGCGGCGTGGTCGGTGCCGACGACCAGGAGGTTGAGCTGGCCGGCGATGGCGTACTGGAGCAGCATGCGTTCGCGGGCTTTGATATTGCCGCGCACGAAGTCTCGCAGGCGGGGCTCCTCGTGCAGTTCGACGATGCCGAGGGCGGCCTCACCGGCGGCGGCGTCGGCGCTGGGCTTGACATTCACCACGACCGACCGGTCGGGCTGGATGAAGCGCAGCGCGATCTGGGCGTCCTCCTCGTCGAACTGGACGCCGTAGGGCAGGCGTGCGGCCACGAAGGTGGCCTCATGGCCCTCGGCGCGCAGTTCCTCGGTGGCCAGCTGGCACAGGCGACCGGCGAGGGTGGAGTCCTGCCCGCCGCTGATGCCCAGCACGAACCCCTTGGCGGGCGTGGACCGCAGATAATCCTTGAGGAAGTCGATGCGTCGCCGCACTTCGGTTTTCGGTTCGATCGACGGCAGGACGCCCAATTCGGCGATGATCTGTGCGCGCAGGTTCCCCATGGGCACACTCTACTGAACGAGACCGCCGCCGCTACCGATCGGCGGGCGCGGTCACCTGCCGGACCAGGGTCTCCCAGTGGTCGCCCACCTGCTCGGGCGTATACCGCAGCTGCCGGATCTGGTGCAGCACCAGCCCGGCGTCCAGGCTCGCGAGCAGCGTGTCGGCGGTGAGCCCGATGTCGCCGGGCGCCCCGGCCTCCCGGAGCAGCAGGGAGACATGGGTTTTCGCGATGTTGTAGGGCGGCCCCGCGTACTGCCCGCCGATGGCGGCGTTCTTGCGCACATCGCCCTCGACCTCGACGGTGGCCAGCCGGGCCCGCCCGTAGGCGATGAGCCGCTCGACCCCGGGCGCGCCCGGCCCCAGCGGCGGCGGCCCGAACATGTAGGCCCACTGCAGTTTCTGATCGGACTGGTCCAGCAGCGCCAGCATCAGCCCGGCCCGATTGCCGAAACGCCGGAACACCGTGCCCTTTCCGACCCCGGCCAGTTTGGCGACCGCGTCCATGGTGACCGCGTCCGCGCCCTGCTCGCGCACCAGCGTCTCGGCGGCGTCGAGCAGCAGTTGCCGGTTGCGGGCGGCGTCGCTGCGCTCGTGGCTGCTGCCGGGCATGAGCAGCGGGACCGAATGCGGCGGGGGCTGCTGGGTGCCGACGGGTTCGATCGGGAGGGCGATGTTCGGCAGTGCCGGAACGACGTCATCCGGTGATGTGTCGCGTGTCACAGGCTGTCTGCTCCTACCCGGGAATGTAAGCGGACTGGGGTCCGGTTACAGTCTATCGAAAGATCCGCCGCTGTATCAGTAACCCTTGGAGTGATCATCATGTCGCAGACCCGCATCGTCGTTCTGGTCGGAAGCCTTCGCGCCGCGTCGATCAACCGCCGCCTGGCCGAGGCCGCCGTGCAAACCGCTCCCGAGGGCGTCGAACTCGCCATCTACGGAGGCCTCGGCGAGATTCCTTTCTACAACGAGGACCTCGACGTCGAGGGCCAGGTGCCGGCCGCCGCGCAGGCGCTGCGTGACGCCGTCGCCGCCGCCGACGCCGCGCTGCTGGTCACCCCCGAGTACAACGGCACCCTGCCGGCCGTGCTGAAGAACGCCATCGACTGGGCCTCGCGGCCGTACGGCGCGGGCGCGCTCAAGAGCCTCCCGGTCGCGGTGGTGTCCGCCTCCATCAGCGCGAACGCCGCCAAGTGGTCGCACGACGACGCCGTGAAGGCGCTGGGCGTCGCGGGTGCGGAGGTCGTGAAGGAGGCGTCGCTGAACTTCGGCACCATCGGTTCGCGCTTCGTCGAGACCCACCCGGCCGACGACGCCGAGGCGCTCACCCAGCTGGCCGCCACCGTGCGCCTGCTGGCCGAGGATGTCAAGGCTCGGGCAAACGCCTGACCCAGCTCGCGATCACTCGCTGAATACAGCGCAAGGCCACGGCTTTTCAGCCGTGGCCTGCCGCTTTTCTCGGACAATTCGGGCTACCGTCTGTCCATGAAGTTATCAACGGGCAACTCTGTGTGGGGCCGTTGTTTCATGGCGGTCACCCTGGCCGCGTCCGCCGCCTCGATGGCGGTGGGCAATGCGGCCGACGCGACGGCCGAGTCGTACGCCTCGGATGTCTCCGACCTCTCCAACGCCCGCCTCTTCCTCGGCAACTGGGCCGGGTACGTGGTGAAGGGCGATTTCCGGGAGATCAGCGCCACCTGGGTGCAGCCCGAGATCGAATGCCGCAATCCCGGCGTCCTGCAGCGGGTCGTGCCGTGGGTGGGCCTCAATGGCGCCACCGGCCTGGACGGCCAGGTCGCGCTGCCGCTCATGCAGACCGGCGTCGAATCCCTGTGCGCCAGTGACGCCGCCGTGTACGCGGCGCTGCCCGGGCTGCAGGTCGAATCGGTCGCCGCGGGCCTGGCCTACGCCGATCCGCATCTGGCGGGGACGGTGATGAACGCCGGGGGCAAGATCTCCGACGCCCTGGGCGCGGCCGCGGACGGGCTCTGCTCATTGGGCGTCTTCGGCGGATTCTGCCGCCCGGAGAAGCAGGTCGACGCGTGGTGGGAGAGCTACCCCGACGCGCCGGTGACCTATGACGACGTCACGATCAACCCCGGCGACACCATGCGTTCCACGGTCAGCTGGGATGGCGGCCGCTACGTGATGACGCTGGAGAACCGCACCGCGCGCTGGTCCCGCACCACGGTCGCGCCCTCGGCGATACCGGCCCGCACGGCCGAGATCGTGGTGGAGGGTCATCTCGACGCCGCGCTGCCCGGCTTCGCGCCGATCACCTTCACCGAGGTCGCCATCGACGGGCGCCCGTTGTCCGATTACGACGCGCAGACCTACGGCATTCCGGCCACCAATCGGTTGCTGGCGCCCGGTCCGATCGAGGGCGGGTCGTTCACGATCCGCTAGGACCGGGGGCGATGCCGCGACACGCCGGGGCGAGCGGTCGATCCGGAATCGGTCGCTCGTCTCGGAAGGATCGCGAACCGGGTGGTCGCTCGAGTCTCCTGTGACTCGTGAGAAGGGTGTTGATCAGCGGGGATGGTGTGTTTGCTGGAAATGAACTGAATGCCGAAATTGTGATGTGGGACTCAGTCGTGTCGAGTTGCGAATCGAGTGTCCAGGTACTTACCCGCCCGGAATTTCACCTTTGTGAGTCGCAACATGTCGTGTTGTATGAGTTTGTCGGCCACTAGGTGTAGTGTCTTGGGAGCTGGAAGGCCACCAGGGCGAGACCTCGATCACGGGCCGGTGACCAGGAGCTTCGGCTCCGCTTCCAGGGGTTTGCGCATTTACTACGTGGATCTTGTTTCAGGTGTGCACTGCAGACAGATCAAGGCTGAGGAGAAGGGGATACCAATGACCATCACCGTTTACACCAAGCCCGCTTGTGTCCAGTGCAACGCGACCTATCGCGCCCTCGACAAGGCTGGTGTCGACTACAGCGTCGTCGATATCTCCGAGAACCCGGAGGCGCGCGACTACGTGATGGCCCTGGGTTACCTGCAGGCCCCCGTCGTGGTCGCCGGGGATGACCACTGGTCCGGCTTCCGCCCGGACCGCATCAAGGCGCTGGCCGACGTCGTCGCCGTCGCCTGACGCTTCCGTCAACGGTCAGGAGATGACCGATATGCCGAGTGAGACACCGAATCTCGTCTACTTCTCGAGCGCTTCGGAGAACACTCACCGCTTCGTCGAACGGCTGGGCCTGCCCGCCGTCCGCATACCGCTCCACACCGCCGACTCGCTTCGCGTCGACCGTCCCTTCGTGCTGATCGTCCCCACCTACGGGGGAGGTCGGCACGTTTTGGGTGGGCAGCGATCCGACAAGGAATTCGTGCCCCGCCAGGTGGCCAAGTTCCTCAACGATCCGCACAATCGCGCCCTGCTGCGCGGCGTGATCGCGAGCGGCAACACCAACTTCGGCGATACGTACTGCTATGCGGGAGAAGTGATCTCACGTAAGGCAGGGGTTCCGTACCTGTATCGCTTCGAACTCATGGGAACTGCTGAGGACGTCGAGCGCGTCCGCGAGGGATTGGGAATCTTTTGGCAACGACAACCGCACCGGTCGGAAAGACTGCCCGCGTAGAGCGCCCCGTCAGCGGCGACTCCGCGACCGAGGGACTGGACTACCACGCCCTCAACGCCATGCTCAACCTGTACGGACCCAATGGCGAGATCCAGTTCGACAAGGACCGGGAAGCCGCCCACCAGTACTTCCTGCAGCACGTCAACCAGAACACCGTCTTCTTCCACAACCTCGACGAGAAGCTCGACTACCTCGTCAAGGAGAACTACTACGAGACCGAGGTGCTCGACCAGTACTCGCGCGCCTTCATCAAGGGCCTGTTCCAGCAGGCCTACGCCAAGAAGTTCCGGTTCCCGACCTTCCTGGGCGCGTTCAAGTACTACACCTCGTACACGCTGAAGACCTTCGACGGCAAGCGCTACCTGGAGCGCTTCGAGGACCGCGTGTGCATGGTCGCCCTGACCCTGGCCGCCGGTGACGAGACCCTGGCGGGCGAGCTGGTCGAGGAGATCATGGACGGCCGCTTCCAGCCGGCCACCCCGACCTTCCTCAACTCGGGCAAGAAGCAGCGCGGTGAGCCGGTGTCCTGCTTCCTGCTGCGCATCGAGGACAATATGGAGTCCATCGGCCGCTCCATCAACTCCGCCCTGCAGCTGTCCAAGCGCGGCGGCGGTGTGGCCTTGCTGCTCAGCAATATTCGCGAGCACGGCGCGCCGATCAAGAAGATCGAGAACCAGTCCTCCGGTGTCATCCCGATCATGAAGCTGCTGGAGGACTCGTTCTCCTACGCCAACCAGCTGGGCGCGCGGCAGGGCGCGGGCGCGGTGTACCTGCACGCGCACCACCCCGACATCTACCGCTTCCTCGACACCAAGCGCGAGAACGCGGACGAGAAGATCCGCATCAAGACGCTGTCGCTGGGTGTGGTGATCCCGGACATCACCTTCGAGCTGGCGAAGAAGAACGAGGACATGTACCTGTTCTCGCCGTACGACGTGGAGCGCATCTACGGCGTGCCGTTCGCCGACATCGATGTCACCGAGAAGTACTACGAGATGGTCGACGACAAGCGGATCCGCAAGTCCAAGATCAAGGCTCGCGAGTTCTTCCAGACCATCGCCGAGCTGCAGTTCGAGTCGGGCTACCCGTACATCATGTACGAGGACACCGTGAACCGGGCCAACCCGATCGCGGGCAAGATCACCCACTCCAACCTGTGCTCGGAGATCCTGCAGGTCTCGACCGCCTCGGAGTTCAACGACGATCTGTCCTACGCCAAGGTGGGCAAGGACATCTCCTGCAACCTGGGCTCGCTGAACATCGCGAAGACCATGGATTCGCCGGATCTGGCCAAGTCGGTCGAGACCGCGATCCGCGCGCTGACCGCGGTGTCGGACCAGACCCACATCTACTCGGTGCCCTCGATCGAGCAGGGCAACAACGAGTCCCACGCCATCGGCCTGGGTCAGATGAACCTGCACGGCTACCTGGCGCGCGAGCGGGTCCACTACGGCTCCGAAGAGGGCGTGGACTTCACCAATATCTACTTCTACACGATCGCCTTCCACGCCATCCGGGCGTCGAATCTGATCGCGCAGGAGCGGGGTTCGTACTTCGGCGGCTTCCCCGAGTCGAAGTACGCCTCCGGTGAGTTCTTCGACAAGTACACCGAGCAGGTGTGGGAGCCGGCCACCGAGCGGGTGCGCCAGATCTTCGCCGACGCCGGCGTCCACATCCCGACTCAGGACGACTGGCGCGAGCTCAAGGCCTCGGTCATGGAGCACGGCATCTACAACCAGAACCTGCAGGCCGTGCCGCCGACCGGTTCGATCTCCTACATCAACCACTCCACCAGCTCGATCCACCCGATCGCCTCCAAGATCGAGATCCGCAAGGAAGGCAAGATCGGCCGCGTCTACTACCCGGCCCCCTACCTGACCAACGACAATCTCGAGTACTTCGAGGACGCGTACGACATCGGCTACGAGAAGGTCATCGACACCTACGCCGCGGCCACCCAGCATGTCGACCAGGGCCTGTCGCTGACGCTGTTCTTCAAGGACAGCGCCACCACCCGCGACGTCAACAAGGCTCAGATCTACGCCTGGCGCAAGGGCATCAAGACGCTCTACTACATCCGCATCCGGCAGATGGCCCTCGAGGGCACCGAGGTCGAGGGCTGCGTGAGCTGCATGCTCTGACCTCTGGTTCGATGAAGGGGCGTCTCCGGCCTGTCGCCGGGACGCCCCTTCGTCGTGTGTGGCCGATCCCACGTTTGCGGCGCGCTCGATTGTGAACTCTCCAGAGAGTGTTCCGCGACCTGTCGGGCGGCGCCCGGGCCTGGTTACGCTCGCCGTGGTTCAGGGCATCGGTTCCTCCGGATTGCGCGGTTGATGCCGGAATCGGAAAACGCATCGGTACAAGCGTTTTGGAGGTGAGTCGCAGGACCCGCCGGGCGCACAACCTCGCACCCGCCCGGTGGGTTCTCACGATATCGCGCGCCGCGTGAGGAGTTGCCTTGTTGCACTGGATGATTCGACATCCCCGACCCGGGGAGCGGTGGTGAGGCGCCGTATGGCCGCCGGATTCGCGGCCACGTTGGCGCTGGTGGCGAGCGCACCGGTCGCCGCCCACGCGGCCCCGCCCGGCCCGATCGCGTCCCGGGCCGCCGTGACGCGCGTGGATCAGGTCGGCGCGCGCTGGGAACGGGTCGAGGTGGCCTCGGCCGCCATGGGGCGCGCCGTCACCCTCGATGTCCTGCACGGTGCGGGCGACGGACCCCGGCCGACGCTCTATCTGCTCGACGGCGTGGACGCCGAGGGCGTGTCCGACTGGCTCACCAAGGGCCACGCCGCGGACTTCTTCGCCGACAAGCCGGTAGACGTGGTCTTTCCCGCCGGCGCGACCGGCAGCATGTACACCGACTGGCAGCATCCCGACGCCGCGCTCGGCTGGAATCGCTGGGAGACCTTCCTGACCGCCGAACTGCCCGGTGTCATCGAACCGTATCTGCGCTCGGACGGCCGCCGCGCCATCGCGGGGGTGTCCATGGGCGCGCAGGGCGCGATGATGCTCGCGCACCGGCATCCCGGATTCTTCAAGGCGGTCGCGGGCTTGAGCGGCTGCTACTCCACCGTCGACGGACCGGGTAGCGCGGTCACCGCGGCCACGGTGGCGTCGCGTGGCGGCAATATCCTGAATCTGTGGGGCCTGCCGGGCACCTTCGATTGGCTGACCCACGACAGCACGGTGGGAGCGGAAGCCTTGCGCGGCACGGTGATCTATCTGTCGGCCGCCTCCGGGGTGCCCGGGGCGCCGGATCTGAACGAGGTGCTGAGGTCGCCGGATCGGCTGGCCTCGCTCGGCGCGGCCGCGGGTGGCGTGGTGCTCGAGGCCGGGGCCCGGGTGTGCACCGAGCATTTCGCGAAACGGTTGAGCGACTTGCGAATTCCCGCCACGGTGCATTACGAGCCGACCGGTATTCACGCGTGGGAGGATTTCTCCGCCCAGCTGGGCCCGGCCTGGGATGCGCTCGCGACGGCCTTCGCGCCCGCGTCCGGGCCGTAGCGGGACCGCCCGGACGTCAGGGGGCGCACGGGATCTCGGTGCCGGAACCCGTATCTCGGTGCCGGAACCCGTATCTCAGTGGCGGAACCCGTATCGGGGCAGTCGCCGCAGTCCGGGCCGGATCCGGTTGTCCACGGTCACGGCCAGGCCGACATGGACGGCGGCCACGGTGAAGTCCGAGGCTTCCTCCCAGGTGGCCGCGTATTCCATGGTGAGTTCGGCCCCGTCGTCGGGTCCGCCGAGGTAGACGGTGATCCGGTGGGTGAGCGCGTCCATAGTGCTGCTCCTCGAGATCGGGCGGGGAGAAACGCGGGCCGGCCGCTTCGCCGGCTCGCGCGTCTCTGGCACCGAAGGTAATCGGATTACCGTGCGCGGGAACGTGTTCCGGTTCGCGCTTGGAGATGTCACAAGCGGCACGCGCGAGTTGTTGTTACGCGTTGGAACAGAAACAAACTCGGCTCGGACTTCGTCGCGCGCTCACAAACCGCACCGGACCCGATTGTGACTATTCGGAAGGTTCGCTCACCCCTCTGGCCCGGCGGGACCGCCGTTCCTACGCTGCCCCGCATGAGGATTCGTGTACCGATCGCGGTGATCGGCGCTCTGCTCGTGACCGTCGCCACCGGATCGGCCGCGGCCCAGCCGCTGCTCGCCACCCCGGACCCGGACCCCTTCTACGCCGCTCCCGCCGATATTGCCGCCCACCAGCCCGGCGACGTGCTGGCCACCCGCGCCATGCCCGCGCTGCCCAGCTTCCCGGACAGCGACATCACCCTGATCAAATTCCGCTCCACCGACTCCACCGGACACCCCATCGCGGCCACCACCACGGTGATCTCCCCGCGCCGCCGCGTCGCCGACGCGCCCGTCCTGTCCTTGCAGCAGATCGTGAACGGCCTCGGGGCGCAGTGCGCGGTCTCCCGCGAGCTCTACACCAGCGACCCCAACCTGATGATCCGGGAGGCCCCCGGCTGGAACCTGGTCCTGCAGCGCGGCTGGACCGTGGCCCTGCCCGACCACCTCGGCCCCCGAATCGCCTACGGCGCGGCCAAACTCGGTGGCCAGATCACCCTGGACGGCCTGCGCGCGATCCAGCGGGTGCCGGAGTTGCGGGTCGAGCACAGTCCGCTGGTCATGGCCGGCTATTCCGGCGGCGGTATGGCGACCGCGTGGGCGGCGGCGCTGGCCGCGTCCTACGCCCCGGACCTGCGCATCGCGGGCGCGGCCATGGGCGGGGTCCCGATGAACCTGGTGTCGATGATGGAGGGCCTGGGCATGAACCGGCATCCGGCCTTCGGTCTGGCGCTGGCGGCGGGCCTGGGCCTGGAACGCGAGTACCCGGACCGCTTCCCGCTCTCCGATCAGCTCAACGACCGCGGTCTCGCCATCCGCGACAAGCTGGTCAACAGCTGCACCAACGACATCCTGAGCGCGGGCGCGGGGCAGGGCGCGCTCGACGTCGCCAAGACGACGATCATGTCCGATGACCCGCGGGCCCGTGCCGTGGTGGACGAGAACAGCGTGGAGCTGTATCCCGGCGTCCCGAATATGCCTGTCTTCGAATGGCATTCGCCCATCGACGGGCTGATCCCGATCAATGCCGTCGTGAACACCGTGCGCCGCTACTGCGCCGCGGGCACGAAGGTGTGGTCCGAGCAGGTGCCGGTGCCCGACCATCTCACCGCCGCCGTACTGGGTCTCCCGGCCGCCTACGCCTGGATGGACGCCCGCCTGCGCGGCGAGCCCGCGCCGACGAACTGCTGAGGGCCGATCGGAACCACGGACGGCCGATCGGAACCGCTGGGCCTCAGCCCGCCTGATAGGTGCGCGCCACCAGCGCCGAACGCAGATACCAGAGACCGGACGGCTGGGTCGGATCGAATCCGGTCAGCTGTCCGATCCGTTTCAGCCGGTAGTCCACGGTATTGGTGTGCACGTGCAGCATGCGGGCGGTGCGCTGCCGGTTCAGGTTGTTGCTGATGTGGGATTGCAGCGTCTCGAGCAGTTCGGTGTGCGCGTCCAGCGGATCCAGCAGCGACCCGAGGTGGTCGCGGCCGGGACCGGGCCGGGTCAGCTGATACTCCAGGGCCAGTTCGTCGAAGCGGAACAGGCCGCGCACCAGGCGCAGCCGGTGCACCATGTCGAGGAGTTCGTGGGCCTGGTCGGCGGCGTCCGGAATCTGTTGCGGCGTGGCCGGAACCAGCGTCGCGGTGATCGGCACCCGGGCGGCCCGCGACAACTGCTCGATCAACTCGTCGAGCTGATTCTCGGCGACCTCGGTGGCGGGCACCAGCAGGGTGCCGCCGTCCACGCTGAGCAGCGACAGCACCTTGTCGGTGTGGCGGGTGGCCAGTTCGGCCTGCACCCGCCGCAGTTTGCGGCGGGCCACCACCGTGCCGTCGACGGTGGGGGAGTCCTCCTCCGGATGTTCCGGAATGGCCAGCGCCAGCACGTGATACGTCTCGGCGATCTCGATGCCGCACTCGCGCGCCATGGTGGAGGTGCTGTGCCCGCCCAGCAGCGCCGAGGTGAGGGTGTGCACGGCGGTGTGGTGTTCGCTCACCACCGAGCGCAGTTCGCGCACGTAGGCCATGGCCACCGCCGAGGTCATCCGGTCGAGCAGTTCCACCACCAGCTTCGCCCCGCCGACGATGTTGTCCATGTCGGCGGCCGCGATGACGAGGGTGACCTCGCCGTCCTCGTCCTCGCGGCGCACGTGCCGGGACAGGGCGCTGGCCATCACCAGCTCCGAGCCGATCTTGAAGCCCTCGTGGATGGCGTGGTGGATGGTGTCGATCGGGATGCCCTCGCGCGCCCACTGCGCGGCCGCCTCCTCGAGGCGCTTGGTCTTCTCCGGGATGTCGCGCCCGTCGAGCATGCCGACCGCCAGCTCCAGGCAGGTGCGGGTGATGACGGTGACGTCGCCGTGGATGGCGTCGCCGGGCAGGGTGCCGCACGGCGCGACCGTCTCCACGAAATGCCCCACCATGTGCTGGGCCACGCCGCGAACATCCTTGAGCGGCGACGAGATCGGCGTGCCCGACACGGTGAGTCCGGTCCGGGCCGGAATTCCCACGGCCATCCGTGACTCCCTTCCACCCCCGGGTTGCGCCCCGTGCGGGACCTGAAACGCTAACGCAGGCCGTGTGTCCGAACGGCCGGATCGATCCCTCCCTGTGATGCACAGTAATGCGCACCGGGCGGCGTTGTGACTTCTCACATGCGCCAGGCGGATTCGGTATGACCGCCCGGCCCGACCGGACGGACGCCGCACCGTGGTCGGAGCGGGAACGCGGCGGCTCGAGAGTGACACCGCGGCACTGTGCCGAAACCGGTTCCGGCCGTGACATTCCTGTCTGCCCGCCTGGACACCCCGCCACCCCGCGGCTCGGTCCGCCCGCGGGCCGCTCGCCTAATGGCGCGCGCCGACCGGACCGCCCACGGTGATGTCGGCCGGCGGCAACCAC
>NZ_JBSGCY010000122.1:0-19714 GCF_053602115.1 Nocardia sp. NPDC004582
GCCGGCGGCGCGGTCTGCGTGCACTGCCGCCCGCCCGGCGCGGCCACCCCGATGCTCGGCGTCCTCGACCACATGAGCGCCCTCAATCGTGGTGACTGGTCCGGCGTCGACGCCGTGCCCGAGGCCATGCGCCGCCAGGCCAGCGGGCTGATCGCCGCCCACCTGCAATGGCACCTGGAACGCCAGCTCCGCACCCTCCCGCTCATCGAACGCACCCGCCCCCACGAGGCGGTCGAGCGCACCGAAGCCGCCATCGGCTGAGGTCCGGGCGTTTCGGAAGTCCCGCGCGCGGGCCCGCGATGCCCTTGCGGATCGCCGCGATTCGAGCCGACGGCCTCCGGGCCGACGAGCCCGAGGACCGTCCGTCCCGTGGCGGACCTGTGGAGGTCCGGTGCCAATCCAGTGGGCGGCGTCCGGCGTCGCGGGGCGTCGGGCAGGATGGGGGCGTGATCGGGAACCGGAAGTCATCGACTGAGCAGCGTGTTGTGCGGCCGCCGTCGCCGCATCCGTCGGGGGCGAAGCCGCCGGCGATTCCGGCGGAGTTCGTGCCCAGGCATGTGGCGCTGGTGATGGACGGGAACGGGCGGTGGGCGCAGGAGCGCGGGCTGCCGCGCACCGCGGGGCACGAGCGCGGCGAGGCGGTGCTCATGGACACTGTCGAGGGCTGTATCGAGATGGGCGTGAAGTGGCTGTCGGCGTACGCGTTCTCCACCGAGAACTGGCGGCGCAGCCCGGACGAGGTCCGCTTCCTGATGGGCTTCAACCGCGATGTGATCCGCCGCCGCCGCGACGAGATGCACGAGATGGGTGTGCGGGTGCGGTGGGCCGGGCGGCGACCGCGCCTGTGGCGCAGCGTGATCAAGGAATTGGAGGTCGCGCAGGAGCTCACCAAGGACAATACGGTGATGACCCTGACCATGTGCGTCAACTACGGCGGCCGCGCCGAGATCGCCGATGCCGCACGGGAAATCGCGCGCCGGGTGGCCGCGGGGGAGCTGGATCCGGAGAAGGTCACCGAGGCCACCGTCGCCCAGTACCTGGACGAGCCCGATATGCCGGACGTGGACCTGTTCCTGCGCCCGTCGGGTGAGCTGCGCAGTTCCAACTTCCTGATCTGGCAGGCCGCGTACGCCGAATTCGTGTTCCAGGAAACGCTTTTCCCCGATTTCGATCGCCGTAATCTCTGGGCGGCCTGCCTGGAGTACGCCAAGCGCGACCGCCGTTTCGGAGGTGTGAAGTGACCGATCAGCTCACTCCCGCGGAGGCATTGCAGGATCGCGCCCGCGCCCTGCTGCTGCGCTACGGCATCGAGGTCCGCGAGGAGGAGGGCGGCCTCGGCTTCGAGTACGAGGGCGCGCTGTGCTCGCTGCGCGGGGTGAATCTGTCGCCGGGCCTGGATGTGCTGGCGCTCATGTGCATTCTGGCCTGGGACCGCCCGGTGAAGCCGCAGCTGCACAAGCGGGTCGCCGAGCGCAATGCCGCGCTCCAGTTCGGCACGCTGACCGTGGTGTCGCGCGAGAAGCTGGCGGATGTGATCCTGCGCTACACCTTCCCGGCCGCCGGGCTGGAGGACGAGCCGCTGGCCACCCTGCTGCTGTTGACGCTCTCCGGTGCGGGCCGCGCCCGCCAGGGCCTGCTGCCCTGACGGGGTTCACCCGGATCGATTCAGGGCTCACCGCCCGGAATCGGTTCAGGCCCGGGCGGTTTCGGGTTCCCCGGCGGCGTCGCGATAGCCGGGCAGGATCTCGGTGATGCCGCGCGCGAAGGTGTCGGGATCGGCGTCGCCGAGGATGAGGTGCTGCAGGATGATGCCCGGCAGCAGCCCGAGGAAGATCTTGGCGATGGCGTCGGTGTCGGCGTCCGGGGGGAACCAGCCCGCGTCGCGCATGCGGTTGGCGTAGTCGAACCACAGGCGGCGGAAGCCGAGGATGTTGGTGCGCACGTAGTCGGCGATATTGGCGTCGGTGAGGGCCAGCGCCCAGGCCTGCGGGATGACCCGTACGGGCCCGCCGGGGGCGCTGAGCTTGACGATGTCCTCGCTCATCAGCCGGATCAGTGCGGGGGGAGTGGGCAGCGGGTCGCTGTAGACGGCTTCGCTGAGGGTGGCGCGCAGGTCGACGGTGGCTTCGGTGGCGAGGGCCTCGATGATGTCGTTCTTGGATTTGAAGTAGCGGTAGACCGCTCCGGCGGAGAGCCCGGATTCGGCGAAGACGTCCTGCATGGTGGTGGCGTGCAGGCCTTTGCGGGCGAAGCAGGTCTGTGCGGCGTCGAGAATCTGTTGTCTGCGGCGTTCCAGGTGTGCATCGCTGACTATGGGCATGCGCCCAAAACTAAAACGAATATCCGTTCTCAACAAGCTGACAATGCGGTGTCAGCCCTGTCCCATCCGTTGCGAATTTGTGTGTGCCACGCGGGATTCCGGCTGGTCAGCCCTTCGCGGAGCAGCATTCGCGGCAGGTGCCGAAGATTTCCATGGTGTGGCTGATATCGGTGAATCCGTGCTCGGCGGCGATCGTGTCCGCCCATGCCTCCACGGTCGGTCCCTCGACCTCGACGGTGCGCCCGCAGCGGCGGCAGACCAGGTGATGGTGGTGGCCGCTGGAGCACTGCCGGTACACCGATTCGCCGGTGTCGGTGCGCAGCACGTCGACCATCCCGGCGTCGGCCAGCGATTGCAGGGTCCGGTAGACCGTGGTCAGGCCGATGCCCTCGCCGCGTTTGCGGAGTTCGTCGTGTAGTTCCTGCGCGGATCGGAATTCGTCGATGTCGGCCAGCAGGGCGGCGATGGCGCTGCGCTGGCGGGTGCTGCGGACCCCGACGGTCTTCTCGGTTGTTCCCACTGGTCAGCCTTCCTCGGCGTGCGCGACCGCGTCGATGACGATGTGCGCGAGATGCTCGTCGACCAGCTCGTAGATGACCTCGCGTCCGGTGCGCTCACCGCGCACCACCCCCGCGGATTTCAGGATCCGCAGGTGCTGGCTGATCAGCGGCTGGGTCACTCCGAGGGTATCGACGAGCTCGTGCACGCAGCGCGGCGACTCCCGCAGCTGCAGCACGATGGCGATGCGCACCGGCGCCGCGAGGGCGCGCAGCAGTTCCCCGGCGGAGTCGAGAATGGTGCGTGAGGGCACCACCGGCGGCTGCGGCGACCGGTACGGATACTCGTCGTGGGGAATCGCGGCCGGAGCCTCGGTCGCGACGTGCGAGCGCCGCAGGGGCGCGCCGCTGTCCGTGGTCATCGAACCAACTCCTTATTGGAAACCGATGCCATTCTTATATGCGCAATCACGCATGTCAAACGTGACACTCTGACGATCTCGAGGGTTCCGGGGTGGGGCATCGGTGTAAAAGGGCTGGCGCTGTGCAGATAGTCTGGACCTAATCCTTACCAATCTTCCGGACACGGATGGAGAACTGTTCAGTGGCACCCAAGTCGAAGGTGGACACCGTCGCCAATCTCGCCAAGCGTCGGGGTCTGGTGTACCCGAGCGGTGAGATCTATGGCGGAACGAGGTCGGCCTGGGATTACGGTCCGCTGGGCGTGGAGCTCAAGGAGAACATCAAGCGGCAGTGGTGGCGGTCCATGGTGACCAGCCGTGACGACGTGGTCGGCCTGGACTCGTCGATCATCCTGCCGCGTCCGGTGTGGGTGGCCTCGGGCCACGTCGCGGTGTTCAACGACCCGCTGGTGGAATGCCTCAACTGCCATAAGCGGCACCGGCAGGACCACCTGCAGGAGGCGTACGCCGAGAAGAACAAGATCGACGACCCGGACTCGGTGTCCATGGAGCTCGTCGTGTGCCCCGATTGCGGCACCGTGGGCAAGTGGACCGAGCCCAAGGACTTCAACATGATGCTGAAGACCTACCTGGGCCCGGTCGAATCCGAAGAGGGCATGCACTACCTGCGTCCGGAGACCGCGCAGGGCATCTTCGTCAACTACGACAACGTGGCGACCACCGCGCGCAAGAAGCCGCCGTTCGGCATCGCGCAGATCGGCAAGTCGTTCCGCAACGAGATCACCCCGGGCAACTTCATCTTCCGCACCCGCGAGTTCGAGCAGATGGAGATGGAGTTCTTCGTCAAGCCGGGCGAGGACGAGCAGTGGCACCAGTACTGGATCGACAACCGCATGGCCTGGTACACCGATCTCGGCATCGACCCGGAGAACCTGCGGCTGTACGAGCACCCGAAGGAGAAGCTGTCCCACTACTCCACCCGCACGGTGGACATCGAGTACCGCTTCCGATTCGCGGGCAGCGAGTGGGGCGAGCTCGAGGGTGTGGCCAACCGCACCGACTTCGACCTCAAGACGCATTCGGAGCACTCGGGCAAGGAGCTGGTCTACTTCGACCAGCAGACCGGTGAGCGCTACACCCCGTTCGTCATCGAGCCCGCGGCCGGTCTGACCCGTTCGCTGATGGCGTTCCTGGTCGACGCCTACCACGTCGAGCAGGTGCCGACCGCCAAGGGCGGCGTGGAGGATCGCACCACGCTGCGCCTGGATCCGCGGCTCGCGCCCGTCAAGGCGGCCGTACTGCCGTTGTCGCGCAACGCGGATCTGTCGCCGAAGGCCAAGGACCTGGCCGCGCAGCTGCGCCGGAACTGGAACGTGGACTTCGACGACGCCGGCGCCATCGGCCGCCGCTACCGTCGACAGGACGAGATCGGCACCCCGTTCTGCATCACGGTCGACTTCGACACGCTCGAGGATCACGCGGTCACGGTGCGTGAACGCGACTCGATGGCCCAGGAGCGGGTGGCCCTGGATCAGGTAGAGGGCTACCTGGCCGCGCGCCTCATCGGCGCCTGAACTCAGCCTCACGGAAAAGACCGGTCAATACCTGACCGGTCTTTTCTTTATTTCCTCGCTGCCGAAATTCGGAGTGTCATAGCGAAATTGGGTAACCCACTACTCGTGTTAACGGCCCATGACCGGGGCACTATTTGAGTATGTGGGCAACGGCGCCTTCTCCTGCCGAAGCTCGATCAGCCGAGGTGAGTCATGAGCGAGCGTGTTATAGGCCCCCGCTCGGGGCTGCAGTGGGTCTCTTTGGGAGACACCGGATCAACCTGCCCGGCCGCCAGGCCGACGGTGGCGGCGTTCCGGTCCTGGGCAGACTCCATACTGACCCAACCCAGTGACGAACTGGGCCGTGACGGGCCGGTTTGCCCGTACGTCCGGCCGGCGATGCGCCGCGATCTGCTGTGGCTCGCCCAGGTGCCGGCGGCGCGGCCGCGGCCGATGTGGGTGCGCGCGATCATTCGCGACGCCCTGGAACTGTATCCGGAACTGCCTACGGGGAACGGCAGTTCCACATCGGTGCTGCGCGCATTGATCACGGTATTTCCGAATTTGACCGACTATTCCTTGATCGACGAGATCCACCAGGAATTCAAGACCAAATTCGTGGAGCGCGGCTCGATGCTCGGGCAATTCTATCCGGGTTGTGATCAACCGGGCTTGTGGAACAAGGAGTTCCGCCCCCTGGACGCGCCGATGCCAATGCTGGTGGTGCGCACCATGATGACCACCGACTTCCCGTTCCTGCTCGACGAGCCCGAATGGGCGGACGCCTACGTGCGCAAGTTCGCGCCGACGCTGCCCACGCACGTGCGCTCGGTCATGGTGCGGCGCTTGACCTCCCGCCACGCCGCCCTGGTGCCCGCCTACGAGCCGGCGCCGGCGGACGAATCCTGCTCGACCAGCAGTTAGGTACACAATGACGCGCGTTTCGGGCCACACCTTCCCGCTATCCCCGGCGCAGCTGGGGATGTTCTACGCCCAGCAGCTGGATCCGGGCGTGCCGTTGTCGGAGGCCCAGTACATCGAGATGCGCGGACCGCTGGAGGTGCCGACGCTGCGCCGGGTGGCGGTGCGGGCGGCGCGCGAGTTCGGTTCGGGCGTGCTGCGATTCGTCGAGGCCGGGGACCAGCCGTATCAGGTGGTCGACGCCGAGATGGAGCGCGAGATCGGGTTCCTGGATCTCACCGATCGCACCGATCCGGTCGCCGAGGCGCTGGAGTGGATGCGCGCCGACGTGGCGCGGCCGATCGAACTGTTCGGCGCGAGCGCCGGGGTATCCACCGTGATCCGGGTCGGGGAGTCCCATCACCTGTGGTACACCAGAGCTCACCACCTTCTCATCGATGGATTCGGTTCGGTGACCATGCTGTATCGGGTCGCCGAGCTGTACAACGCCGCGGTGCGCGGGCAATCGGCGCCTCCCGGCACCGCGGCCTCGCTGCTGGAAGTGCACGAGGCGGAGATGGCGTACCGGGAGTCGTCCCGGTACGCCACCGACGAGCGCTACTGGCGCGAGGCCACCGCGGGCATGCCCGCCCGCTGCAGCCTGGTGGCGGCCACCGCCCCGGCCTGCGCGCTGGGGCGCGAGGCGCGCGCCCAGCTGGGTGACGGCACCGCCGCCCGGCTGGAGGCCGCCGCCCGCCGCTTCGACACCAGTTCCGCGACCGTGGTCATGGCGGCGGTGGCGCTCTACTACGCCCGCATGACCGCGACGCCGGACGTGGTGCTGAGCCTGCCGGTCTCCGGCCGCACCACCGCGGTGCTGCGGCGTTCGGGCGGCATGATCGCCAATGTGGTGCCGCTGCGCGTGCCGGTGCCGCGCACCGGACGGGTCGGCGAGGTGCTGGACGCGGTCCGGGTCGCGGCGTCGGGAGCCCTACGCCACCAACGCTTCCGCCACGAGGACATGCGCGCCGACTCGGACGGCGCGCCGGGTGACCCGCGGCGCGCCGAGTTCGGGCGGGGTATGGTCGGTCCGGTCATCAACATCATGTTGTTCCCGGCCGGGATCGATTTCGAGGGCGTCGAATCGAGCCTGCACGTGGTGACGTCGGGGCCCATCGAGGATCTGTTCGTCAACTTCTACCAGCACGGCGCGGGCACGCCGATTCATGTCGACTTCGCGGCGAATCCGCGGTTGTACGACGAGGATTCGCTGGCCCGGCATCATCGGCGGTTCCTGACCCTGCTGGATTCGCTGCTGTCGGCGGAGCCGGGTACGCCGGTGGGCGAACTGGATTACACGGTGGCGGACGAGAAGCCGCTGCTGGCGGGCGCGCACGGGAGGACCGCACCCGAGCCGCGGCTGCTGCCGGACATCCTGGCCGCCGGTCTGCGCCGGGCGGGTCCGGACGCGATCGCGGTCATGGCCGCCGACCGGCGACTGACCTACGGCGAGCTGGACGCCCTCTCGAATCGGCTGGCGCGCCGGATTCTGCGGGCGAGCGCTGCCGGGGCCGGCGCGGGAAAACAGCCGCAACCCGCGCTGGGGCCGGAATCGACAGTGCTGCTAGCGCTTCCACGGTCCATCGAAGCCGTGGTCGCGCTGTGGGCCGTCGCCAAGACCGGGGCCGCGTTCGTCCCGATCGGCACCGCCCTGCCCGCCGACCGGGTGGCGCGGATCGCCGCCGATGCGGGCGCGGTGCTGGGACTGGCGTTCGCGGAAACGTCTGCCGCGCTGTCTGGTTCGGCGCCGTGGATCACCCTCGACGACCTGCTCTGGGACGGGCGCGCGGAGGTTGCGGCCGGATCGGATGGCCGGGCCGCTGAGTCCGGGGCGGGAGCCGTGCCACCGCGTGACCCGTCGGCGGTGCTCGCCGAACTGTCGGATCGACCGTTGACCGGTGCCGAGGTGCGGGGGCGCCCGCGGATCGAGAATCCGGCGTATGTGGTGTTCACCTCGGGGTCCACGGGCGTGCCCAAGGGCGTGACGGTCACCCACGCGGGTCTGGCGGGTCTGGCGGAGGCGATCGTCTCCGCGTACGGCGTCGATCCGGATTCCCGTGTCCTGCAGTGCCTGAACCCGAGTTTCGACGCGGCGGTGCTGGAGTGGCTGATGGCGTTCGCCGCGGGCGCGACGCTGGTGGTGGCCGAACCGGATCCGGTGCTCGGGGCCGAATTGGCCGGGCTGGTCCGCGATTACGGCGTCACGCAGGTGTGTTCCACGCCCGCGGTGCTGTCCACGCTGGAGGCGGACGCCCTCGACGGCGTGCGCGCGGTGTCCTCCGGTGGTGAGCCGACGCCGCCGGATATCGTGGCGCGCTTCGGGCCCGGGCGGGATCTGCTGAACTCGTACGGACCCAGCGAGGCCACGGTGGCGGTCACCTACACGGGCGGCCTGGTCGCCGGTGTCGAAGCCGGTCTCGGCGATCCCATTCCGGGCGCGGGGATGCTGGTGCTGGATCGCTGGCTGCGTCCGGTGCCGATCGGTGTGGCGGGCGAGCTGTACGTGAGCGGTCCGGGGGTGGCGCGCGGGTACGTGGGCCGGCCCGGTCTGACCGCCGAACGGTTCCTGCCCGCGCCGGACGGTGCTGCCGGGGCTCGCATGTACCGCACCGGAGATCTGGTGCGCTGGACCGAGCACGGCGTGCTCGAGTACGTGGGACGCGGTGATTTCCAGGTCAAGTTGCGCGGTATGCGGATCGAACTGGGGGAGATCGACGCCGCGCTGAACGCGCACGCCGGGGTGGAGATCGCGGTGACCGTGGCGCGTCCGGGCCCGGGCGGCGGCACCGTGCTGGCCGCGTACGTGGTGCCGCACGCCGGGTACGCGGTCACCGAGGCCGAGCTGCTGGACCACGCCACCCATCGGCTGCCGCCGTACATGGTGCCCGCGACCGTCACCGTGCTGGGCGCGCTGCCGCTCACCGCCAACGGCAAGGTGGATCGTCGCGCCCTCCCGGAACCCGTTGTGGCGCAACCGGTCGACGCCGGGTCGGCCGCCTCCGAGACCGAGCGCGCGCTGTGCACGCTGTTCGCCGATGTGCTCGGCGTCCCCGAGGTCGGCCCGGGCACCTCGTTCTTCGCCCTGGGCGGCGACTCGATCATGGCCATCACCCTGGTCTCGCGCGCCCGCGCGGCGGGCCTGGTGTTCTCCGCCCGTGAGGTGTTCGAGCATCGGACCCCGGCGGGACTGGCCGCGGTGGTCACGCGGCTGGAGGATCGCCACGAGCGGCTGGCCGAGCTCCCCGGCGGCGGCGTCGGCCGGCTGCCGTTGACGCCGGTCGCGTCCTGGCTGCTGAGCCGTCCCGGCTGGCGGCATTTCGCCCAGTCGATGGTGGTTCAGGTGCCGGTGGGGGCCGAACCCGCGATGGTGCTCGGCGCGGTGCAGGCGGTGCTCGACCGCCACGACATGCTGCGGGCCCGCGTCGTCGACACCGATGACGGGCCGCGATTGGATGTCGCCCCACCGGAATCCGTCGAGGCGGCGACGCTGCTGACCCGAATCGACTGTGCCGCGGTGCGGGGCGTCGCGGGCGACGGGCACGGCGAGCCGGAGGCCGAGGTCGTGATCACCGCCGACGCGATCGATCGCGCCTTGGCGGCGGCCGTCGACCGCCTGGATCCCAGAGCGGGGTCGATGGTCGCCCTGACCTGGCTGGACGCGGGTGCGGGCCGTTCGGGACGGCTGGCGATGGCTGTGCACCACCTGGCCTGTGACGCGGTGTCGTGGCGAATCCTGTTGCCCGATTTGATGTCCGCCTGGGCGCAGGTCGTCTCCGGCGCCCGGCCGGAACTGCGCGAGACGGGGACGTCGATGCGCGCGTGGTCGTATGCGCTGGCCGCCGTCGCGAATGCCGATGCCCGCGGCCAGGATCAGACGGACGGCGCGGTGGCGGACCTGCCGTGGCCGAGACGGGAACTCGGATACTGGCGCGACGTCCTGACCGCGGCTACCCCGATCGGAACGCGTGCGCTGGACCCGGCGGTGGACACGCACCGCACCGCCGCCCGCATCGATCTCGCAGTGCCGGAGGACGTTTCGTCGATCCTGGTCGCACGGCTCGCGGGAACCTACCGCTGCGGCGTCGAGGACGCCCTGCTGGCCGCCTTGACCCTGGCGCTCGCCCGCCGGCGGGCCGCGCGCGGCGACGCCGAGCCGGCGAGCACCGTGGTCACGGTCGAGCGGCACGGTCGCGACGAGACGGCCGTCGCGGGAGCGGACCTGTCGCGGACGGTCGGCTGGTTCACCGCGCAGGTGCCGGTCCGGCTGGGACCCGTTGCCATGACCGGCGATTCGGGTCCCGGAGCGGTGGAATCGGTGCTGAAGAACGTCAAGGAGCAGCTGCGGGCGGTGCCGCGCGGCGGCCTCGGCTACGGACTGCTGCGCTACCTGAACCCCGAGACCGCCGCCGAGCTCGCCGCCTGCCCCGAGCCGCGGCTCGGCTTCAACTACCTGGGCCAGATTCCCGATATCGAGATCGAGGGCGATTGGCTGCCGATCGCGGTCGGCGACCGGCTGGGCGGGCACGCCGACCCGGCCATGCCGCTGGCGGCGGTGCTGTCGGTGGACGCCGTCACCCTGGAGTCGGCGGCCGGGCCGCGGATCCGCGCCGTGTGGCAGTACGCCACCGGGGCGATCGCCGCCGAAGAGGTGGAAACTCTGTCGCGCGAATGGCTTTCGGCGCTGGGTGAGATCGCCGCGCTGCTCGAGCGGCCCGAGGCGGGCGGCCTCACCCCGGCCGATGTGCCGCTGGTCGAGGTCGCGCAATCCGAGATCGACACCTGGGAGCGGACTTTCGGCCGGCTGGCCGACGCCTGGCCGCTGACACCGTTGCAGCGCGGCCTGCTGTTCCAGGCCCAGTTGGCCGAAGGCCGCTCGGACGGCTATTCGGTGCAGGCGGTCATCGACGTGGACGCCGACCTCGATCCGGATCGGCTCAGGGCTGCCGCCGAAGCCTTGGTCCGCCGCCACGATGTGCTGCGCGCCGGGTTCCTCACCTCGGATGCCGGTGCTGTCCAGGTGATTCCGGCCGAGGTGGCGGCTCCGTGCGAGTATCGCGAGGCGATCGGCGCGACCGCCGAGGAACTCGATGCCCTGGCCGCGGCCGAACTGGGCGTCCCCTTCGCCGTGGACCGCCCGCCGCTGATCCGCTTCCTGTGCGTCGCGGCGGGCGAGCGCCGTTTCCGGCTGGTCATCACCAACCACCACCTGATCCTCGACGGCTGGTCCATGCCGCTGCTGTTCGCGGAACTCATCGGCCTCTACGAAACCTCCGGTGACGACACCGGTTTCGCGCCGCCGGTCCCCTTCCGCACCCACCTGGAATGGCTGGCCGCCCGCCCCGTCGAACGGGCTCGCATCGCCTGGACGGAAGCCCTGGCGGGTCTCGACGGCCCCACCCTGATCGCCCCCACCGCCCCGCGCGCTGCCGCCGCGACCGCGCCGGTCGCCCACGAGGTCCCGCTCCCCGCGGGCCTGCCGGACGCTCTGCGCCGCACGGCCGCGGCCTGCCAGGTCACGGTCAACACACTGGTCCAGGCCGCGTGGGCGCTGCTGCTGGCCGAGCGGACCGGCGCGACCGATATCGTCTTCGGCGCCACGGTGTCCGGGCGCCCGCCGGAACTACCCGGCTCGGACCGCATGGTCGGCATGCTGGTGAACACCGTCCCGGTCCGGATCACCCTGAACCCGGCCGAATCCATCGCCGACCTGCTCACCCGCGTCCAGCACGACCAGGCCGCCCTGGCCGAACACCAGCACCTGGGTCTGGACGAGATCCACGCCGCCACCGGTCGCGGTCAACTCTTCGACACCGCCACCGTCTTCGAGTCCTACCCGGTCGACGCGGCCACCCTGGCCGCCGCGACCCGCCACGCCGACCTCGCCGTCACCAACCTGCGCGCCCAGGACGGCACCCACTACCCCCTCTCACTGGCCGCCTACGCCCACGACGGCCTCCGACTGGAACTCACCCGCTCACCCCGCTATTTCGATGCCGACCAAGCCGATTCGATCGCCGAATCCCTGTCCCGCCTCCTCGTCGCCCTGACCGGCCGGTCGACCCGCCGAATCGCCACACTCACCGGCACGAGCCCGGCCGCCGACATCGCGATCCGCCACGGCGGTCCCGCAGCCGCACCCCGCCTCCTCCCGGACCTGCTGGGTTCCGGCGCTTCCCCGAACACCCTCGCGATCCGCGCCGCCGTCCCACCCGCCGCCGGAGAGGTCGGTACCGGACCCGTCGCCGGAGAGGTCGCCACGGCACCCGCCGATGCCAATGTGGGGGCCACCGTGCCGGGCGCCGCGAACTGCGGCGCGGCGGGTGCGAGCCGGGCTGCGGATTCCCGGCTCGGCCAGAGTGTCCGGGACCTCACCTACGGCGAGTTGGAGGCCATCGCGAATCGGTTGGCGCGCAGGTTGATCGCCGCGGGGGCGGGGCCGGAGCGGACCGTGCTGGTCGCGCTGCAGCGGTCGGTTCAGTCGATGGTCGCGGTGTGGGCGATCGCGAAGTCCGGTGCCGCTTTCGTGCCGGTGGACATCACCCAGCCCGCCGCCCGGACCAGTGCCGTCGCCGCGGAATGTGGTGCGGTACTGGGGGTTAGCGGCGTTGCGCAGGCGGCCGAGTTGCCTGATGACGTCTCGTGGCTGCGGCTCGATGACGAACGGTTCACCGCCGAGATCGCGGCGCTTTCCGGCGAGGCGGTCACCGACGCGGATCGCATCGCGCGCCTGCGGCCCGAGCACGCGGCTTATGTCGTGTTCACCTCCGGGTCCACGGGCACGCCGAAGGGTGTCGTGGTGTCGCATGCCGGGCTTGCGGGCATGGTGGCCGAGACCGTGCGGCGCGGCGGGATCGACCGTGACGCGCGCGTCCTGCACTGCCTGAACCCGGCTTTCGACGCCGCGATGCTGGTGTGGATGTCCGCCTTCGCCGCCGGAGCGACCCTGCTCGTCGCGCCGCCGGAGGCGAATGCCGGAGCCGAGCTGGCCGCAGCCATTCGTGCGGGCGCCGCGACGCACCTGGTCTGCACGCCGAGCGTGCTCGGCACCCTCGACCCGGCCGACCTGACGGGCGTCCGCAATGTCATCCTCGGCGGTGAGGCCTGCCCGCCCGCGCTGGTGACCCGCTTCGGCGGCGGGCGTGACCTGGTGAATTCCTACGGCCCGGCCGAAACCACCATCGCCGCCGGCTTCGGCGATCCGATGACGACCGACGCCACGACGCTGATCGGCGCGCCGGTGCCCGGGACGACCCTGCGAGTCCTCGACAGCTGGCTGCGACCGGTACCCCTCGGCGCGATCGGCGAACTGTACGTGAGCGGTCCGGGTCTGGCGCGCGGCTACGCGAACCGTGCGCCACTGTCCGCGAGCCGTTTCGTCGCCGATCCCTTCGACGCCGGTCGGCGCATGTACCGCACCGGCGACCTGATGCGCTGCACCGCAGCGGGTTTCGAGTATCTGGGCCGCACCGACTACCAGGTCAAGATTCGCGGTATCCGTGTGGAGCCCGAAGAGGTCGACGCCGTCCTGCTCACCCATCCGCGCGTCGACGCCGCGGCGACGGTGGCCCGCCGGAACCCGGCCGGTGCGATGGCGCTGTGCTCGTATGTCACCGTCGACGCTCCGATCCCGGTGTCCGAGCTGCTGGCCTGGGTCTCGGATCGGCTGCCGCGCTATCTGATCCCCGCGAGTCTGCGGATCCTGCCGGAGCTGCCGCGCACCCAGACTGGCAAGCTGGACCTGCGCGCCCTCCCGGAACCCGCACTGGCACAGGCGGACTACGTCGAGCCCACCGGCCTGGCGATCACCGTCGCCGAAACCTACGCCGAGGTGCTGGGCCTGGATCGCGTCGGCGCGCGCGACGACTTCTTCGCCCTCGGCGGCGATTCCCTCATCGCGACCCGCGTCGCCGCCCGCCTGGCCGCACACCTCGACCGCACGGTGCCCGTTCGTCTGCTGTTCGAGGCCCCGGTGGTCGCCGAACTGGCCGACCGCCTGACCGCTGGCGAATCCGGCGCCGCCACAACGGCTCCGACCCGGGCCGAGCGCCCCTCCGTGATTCCGCTCTCCCCGGCGCAGCAGCGCATGTGGTTCGTGAACCGCTTCGACCCGGCGTCCCCGGCCTACAACGTGCCCGTGGCCCTGCGCCTGACGGGCCGCCTGGACCACGCCGCCCTGCGCGCCGCGCTCCGTGACGTCCTGAATCGCCACGAAACCCTGCGCACCGTCTACCCCGATATCGACGGCGTCGGCATGCAGCGGGTCCTCGACGCGGACGAGGTCCCGCTCGAGCTCGAGCCGATTCCGGTGACCGTCGGCGCCCTGCCCGCGATGGTCGCGGAAACCATCGGCGAAGGCTTCGATGTCACGGCCGCCGTCCCGCTGCGCGTGCGCGTCTTCCGGATCGACGCGACCGCCGGTGAGCTGAACGACCACGTCGTCGTCCTCGTCGCGCACCACATCGCGACCGACGGATTCTCCATGGCCCCGCTGACCCGCGATGTGGCCGCGGCCTACGCGACTCGCGCGTCCGGGGAGGTCCCGGCCTGGGAGCCGCTGCCGGTGCAGTACGCGGATTACACCCTGTGGCAACGGGATCGGCTGGGTGATGAGGACGATCCCCGATCGCCGGCCGCCCGGCAGGTCGCCTACTGGGCGGACACGCTGGCCGGGGTGCCGGATCATCTGGAGTTGCCGACCGACCGTCCCCGCCCGGCCCGCGCCTCGCACCGAGCGGCCGAATGCGCCGCGCGCGTGGACCGCACCTTGACCGACGCGATCGAGCGGTACGCCCGCGAGCATCGGGCGACGCCGTTCATGGTGGTGCACGCGGCCCTGGCCGTCCTGCTGGCCCGGCTCGGCGGGACCGGCGATGTCGTGGTCGGCACCCCGGTCGCGGGCCGCGGCGTGCGCGAACTCGACGACCTGGTCGGCATGTTCGTGAACACACTGGTCCTGCGCACCGACATCCGGCCCGCGGAGGGTTTCGGGGCCCTGCTGGACCGGGTGCGCGACACCGATCTGGCGGCTTTCGAGCACGCGGACGTGCCGTTCGAGCGGCTGGTCGAGGTCCTGTCCCCGGCCCGCTCGGAGGCCCGCCACCCCCTGGTCCAGGTCATGCTGGTGTTCCAGAACCTGCCCATGCCGGAACTGCGACTGCCCGACCTGACCGTGGCTCCGCTCGAATTGCCGCAGACCAACAGCCGATTCGACCTGAGCCTCACCGTGATCGGCGACGCCGACGGCTTGGACGTGCGCTGCTGCTACGCGACGGACCTGTTCGACGCCGCCACCATGACCGATTTCACCGACCGGCTGGTTCACCTTTTGGGCGAGGTCACGACCGAATCCCCGCGCCCGATCGGCGATCTGGACCTGCTCACCCCGGCCGAGCGGCACCGGCTCGGCGCCGGCCCCGCCCCGGTGACACCCCCGCGCACCCTGGCCGACATCATGGCCGACGCCGTCGCCGCCAACCCGGACGGCCTCGCCGTGATCTGCGGCGACCGCAGCATGACCTACCGCGAACTCGATGCCCGCGCCGAGCGGGTGGCCCGACGGCTCGCGGCCGCGGGCGCCCGCCCGGAAACCCTGGTGGCCGTGGGTATTCCGCGCTCGATCGAATCGGTGGTGGCGGTCTGGGCCGTCGCGCGCACCGGCGCGGCCTTCGTGCCCGTGGACCCGGCCTACCCGCCCGACCGCATCGCCCGCATCATCGAGGTGTCCGGCGTGCGGCTCGGTCTCACGGTCACCGACCAGCGCCACCGGCTCCCCGAATCCGTGCACTGGTGGTGCCTCGACGAGCCCGACACCGGCGACCACCCGCCCGAACTCGCCGAAATCCCCAGGAACACGGCCACTCCCGCGTACGTCATCTTCACCTCGGGTTCGACCGGCGCGCCCAAGGGCGTGGTGGTGTCCCATGCGGGCCTGGCGAATCTGGCTGCCGCACAGCGTGAGCGGGACGAGATCACCCGGGATTCGCGCGTCCTGCACGTCGCCTCACCCAGTTTCGACGCCTCGGTGGTGGAGCTGCTCATGGCTGTCGGCGCGGCCGCCACCCTGGTCGTGGCGCCGCCGGCCGTCTTCGCCGGACTCGAACTCGGGGAACTGCTGTCCCACGAACGCGTCTCGCACATCGCCCTCACCCCGTCGGCCCTGGCCACCGTGGACCCCACGGGCCTGGACGATCTGCGCCTGATCGTCACCGGCGGCGAGCCCTGCCCGCCCGAGCTGGTGACGGCGTGGGCCGCCCGGGGCCGCCGCCACTTCAACGACTACGGCCCGACCGAGGCCACCGTGTGGGCCGTCGGCGGAGCGGTGCGCCCCGGCGAGCCGATCACCATCGGCGTCCCCGCGCCCGGCGCGCGCGCCCTGGTCCTCGACGAGCGACTGCGCCCGGTCCCCGACGGCGTGGTCGGCGAACTGTATCTGTCCGGAATCTGCCTGGCCCGCGGCTATTTCGGCCGCCACGACCTGACCGCCGCCCGCTTCGTCGCCGACCCGCTTGGCGTGCCGGGGGAGCGCATGTACCGCACCGGCGACCTGGTGCGCCGCCGCGCCGGGAACCTGGAATACCTGGGCCGCACCGACACCCAGGTCAAACTGCGCGGCCTGCGCATCGAACTCGGCGATGTCGAGGCGGCGCTGACCGCCGAACCGTCGGTCGCGCGGGCGGTCGCGGTCGTGCGCGACGACGGTCGCGGCGGTCTGCTGGCCGCCTACGTGGTCGCCGCACCCGGTGCCGAGCCGGTACCGGACGCGCTGAAGAAGGCTGTAGCGCACCGGCTCCCGTCCTACATGGTGCCCTCCGCGGTCCTGGTGTTGCCGGACCTGCCGCGCACCGCCAATGGCAAACTGGATCTGGACGCGCTGCCGGCCCCGCAGCGGGCGGCCCGCGCCGAACGGCCCCCCGAAGGGCCCGTCGAGACCGCGGTGGCGGCGGCCTTCGCCGAGGTGCTCGGCATCGACCGGGTGTGGCGCGATGACGATTTCTTCGCGCTCGGCGGCAATTCGCTGATCGCCACCCGGGTCGTGGCCCGGGTGGGCGCCGCCCTGGACACCGTCGTGGCGGTGCGGGCGCTCTTCGACGCCCCGACCGTGGCCGAGCTGGCCGCACTGGTGGCGGCGGGCGGCGCGTCCGACCGCCCGCGTCCGGGACCGCGCCCGCGCCCGGCGCGGATTCCGCTCTCGGCGGCACAGCAGCGCATGTGGTTCCTCAACCGCTACGACCCGGGCTCACCGCTCTACAACATTCCCGGCGCCTTCGACATCGACGGTGCCCTCGACGTCTCGGCGCTGCGCGCCGCGATCGACGATGTCGTGGCCCGGCACGAGACGCTGCGGACGATCTACCCCGCCGGGCCCGACGGGCTGCCGGATCAGCGGATTCTGCCGCCGACACCGGGTTCCACGCCGATCACCGAACTGGGGGTCGCGGCCGACGGTATCCACGCCGCGCTGATCGCCCAGCTGTCGCGGGGCTTCGACATCACCCGCGAAACTCCGCTGCGGGTCTGCGTACTGCACATCTCGCCCGAACGCACCGTTCTGGCGCTGGCCGTGCACCACATCGCGGCCGACGGCTGGTCGATGGCGCCCTTGGCACGAGATGTCGTGTACGCGTTCGCCGCTCGCACCGCGGGGGTCGCGCCCGCCTGGACGCCGCTGCCGCTGCAGTACGCCGACTACGCCCTGTGGCAGCACGAATTGCTGGGCGTGGAGCGCGATCCCGGCAGCCTCGCGAGCCGGCAGCTGGAGTTCTGGCGCGCCACCCTGGCCGGTCTGCCCGAGGTCCACGCCCTGCCCACCGACCGCCCCCGCCCGGCGCTGCCGTCCGGTTCCGGTGATCGCGTCGAATTCACCATCCCCGCAACCGTTCAGGACCGCGTTCAGCAGCTGTCCCGCGCCCACGGAGCGACCCCGTTCATGGTGGTGCACGCCGCGCTCGCGGTGCTGCTGGCCCGGCTGTCGGGTCACCCGGATATCGCCCTGGGCTCGGTGGTCGCGGGTCGCGGCGACGGCGAATTCGACGACCTGGTAGGCATGTTCGTCAATACCGTGGTGTTGCGCTCGCAGGTCGATCCGGCCGCCGGATTCGCCGCCACCCTCGATGCGGTCCGCCGCGCCGACCTGGCTGTCTACGGCAATCTGGACCTGCCGTTCGAGCGACTGGTGGAGGCGCTGGCCCCGGTCCGCTCCACCGCCCATCACCCGCTGTTCCAGGTGCTGCTGGCCTTCCAGAACGTTCGGACCGAGCGAACCGCGCTGCCGGGCTTGGCGGTCCGCCCGCTGGACGCGCCCGCGCCCGGTTCCAAGTTCGATCTCGAATGGATGCTGGCCGAACAGTTCGGCGACGCGGGGGAGCCCGCGGGCATCACCGCCTCCCTCACCTTCGCCACCGACCTGTTCGACCGCGCCACCGCCACCGCCATGGCGGACGGGTTTCTCGCGCTCCTGGACGCGATGACCGCGGATCCGCTGGCGGCGGTCGGCGGCATCGAGGTGGCCGGGGCCGGACTGCCGGCGCTGACGGTGAGCCCCCACGACGAGCCGCGCCCGGTGGCGCAGGCTCCGGCCCAGCGCGGCTATCGCGCCGCGCGGACCGACGAGGAACGCGTCCTGGTCGCCGCCTTCGAAGCCGTGCTGGAGTCGCCGCGAGTCGGCGTGGACGACAACTTCTTCGATATCGGCGGCAACTCGATGGGCGCGGTCCGCGTCGTCACCCAGGTGCGTGAGGCGACCGGCATTCCGATGCGGCTGCAGTGGATGTTCCTCGATCCCACACCCGCCGCGCTGGCGCGACGACTCGGCGAAGCCGCCGCGCAACCGGACGTGGAGGAGTCGATGCGGGTCCTGCTGCCCATGCGCCCGCAAGGGGACGGTCCCGCCCTGTTCTGCGTGCACCCGGCCATCGGATTGGCCTGGTGCTACGGCGGATTGGTCCGCTACATCGACGGGACGCACCCCATCTACGGCATCCAGTCCCCGGGCGTCACCGACGGCGGGACGGCCGACCGCACCGTGCGCGACCTGGCCGTGCGTTATGCCGAGGAGATCCGCCGGGTTCAGCCCGAGGGCCCCTACCAGCTGCTGGGCTACTCGGCGGGCGGTCCGCTGGCGCACGCCACGGCCGTCGAACTGCGCCGCCGCGGCGCGGAGGTGCCGGCGCTGATCATGCTCGACTCCCGCGCCGACGTCGCCGTATCGGACGACACCGCCATTCCGCCGCTGTCGCTGCTGCTGGCCGAGTTCGGCGGCATCGACATCCCGCCCGAACTCGACCACCTGACCACCGCCCAGGCGTCCGAACTGCTGGAATCGACCGGAATCAGTTTCACCGCAACCGAACTGGAGCACGTCTACGGGGACCTGTGTCACGTGCTGCGACAGATCGCCGCCCACGAGCACGAGGTCTTCGACGGCGACCTGCTGTTCATCGCCGCCGCCGGCAACCCGGACCCCACCCCGAATGTCCGCACCTGGCGGCCCTACATCGCGGGCCGGATCGACCACCGCCCCGTGGAGTTCGGGCACAACCGGCTCACCACCCCCGAGGCGTGGGCGCAGATCGGCCCCCTGGTCGCGGCGTACCTGAGCCGCTGATCCTGGCCGCGACCGGGCCGACTGGGGAACAATGGGCGCGGAAACCCGGTCGGCTACGGAAGGTTCGGAGAAGTGTCGGTGAAGGGGTCGGCGGACAAGAGGGGCCTGCTGCACGCGGCCGCGGTCGGGGTGGGCGCGCTCGGCGCGGGCGAGCTGCTCGCCGCGGCGCGCGGCGGCTCCATGCTCGACGGAATCGGGCGGCTGGCCGCGGATTACGCGCCCGTGCGGGTGGTCGAGACCATGGTCGCGCGGGCCGGGGAACACGACAAGGAGATGACCCGGCTCGGCGTCGCGCTGTGGGGGGTGGGCGCGGCCGTCGGCACGGCGCTGCTCCCGCCGCGGCTGCGCACCCCCGCGGC
>NZ_JBSGCY010000123.1:0-19529 GCF_053602115.1 Nocardia sp. NPDC004582
ACCCGGACCGCCTCGAGCCAGTCCGCGTAGGTGCCGTAGGTGGCGGTGCCGTCGGCGTTGATGTCGAAAACCCGCTCGCCCCAGCGTTCCCGCCGCGTCCTCGTCGCGCACGGCCGGGCGCTTGCGGATGACACCGGTGACGCCCTGCGGGATGCCGAGTTCCTCGTACAGGTGCGGGGAGCGCGAGTAGGTCTCCACCGGCTCCGGGATGCCGAGGTCGAGGGCCTTGTCGATCATGGCCCAGCGGTTCAGCTCGTCCCAGTCGACCAGGGTGACCGCGACGCCAGCGCGGCCCGCGCGGCCGGTGCGGCCGATGCGGTGCACGTAGGTCTTCTCGTCCTCCGGGCACTGGTAGTTGATGACGTGGGTGACGTCGTCGATGTCGATGCCGCGGGCGGCCACATCGGTGGCGACCAGCACGTCGATCTTGCCCTCGCGGAACTTCTTGAGCGCCTTCTCACGGGCGATCTGCCCGAGGTCGCCGTGCACCGCGCCGACCGCGAAGCCGCGCTCGGCCAGATCGTCGGCCACCTTCTGCGCGGTCCGCTTGGTGCGCGCGAAAATCATTGTGGCGCCACGGGTCTCGGCCTGCAGGATGCGGGCCACCAGCTCGCTCTTGTCCAGCGCGTGCGCCCGGTAGACCAGCTGGGCGATCCGGTCGTGCACCGCCGAGTCGTGCGGCTCCTCGGCGCGGATGTGGGTGGGCCGGCTCAGGAAGGTGCGGGCCAGGGTGATGATCGGGCCCGGCATGGTGGCCGAGAACAGCATGGTCTGCCGATGCTCGGGAACCATGTTGAGGATCCGCTCGATATCGGGCAGGAAGCCCAGATCCAGCATCTCGTCGGCCTCGTCGAGGACGAGCACCTCCACCTTGCCCAGGATCAGATGGTTCTGCTGGGCCAGATCCAGCAGGCGGCCGGGGGTGCCGACGACCACGTCGACGCCGTCGCGCAGGGCCGCGATCTGGGTGTCGTAGGGGCGGCCGCCGTAGATGGCGGTGATCCGCACCGGGGTGCCGTTGTCGTCCTTCAGCGCCTTGCCCGCGTTCTCCAGGTCCTCGGTGACCTGGATGCACAGTTCGCGGGTCGGCACGATGATCAGGGCGCGCGGGGTGCCGTCGAGGGTCTTGGTGCCCGAGGTCGCGGTGGCGATCCGATGCAGCAGCGGCACACCGAAACCGAAGGTCTTGCCCATACCGGTGCGGGCCTGGCCGATGAGATCCTCACCGGCCAGCGCGAGGGGCAGGGTGAGTTCCTGAATGGCGAAAGTGCGTTCGATGCCGATGTCGGCGAGGGCCCGGACGATTTCGGGGCGCACGCCCAATTCGGCGAAAGTGGGAGCGAGGTGGGTGTCGTCGAGTTCCGCGGTCAGCAGCGTGTCCGCCACACCCGGTTCCTGCTCTACGGTGATCTTGCTCAGGTTCTTGCCTTTCCTCGTTATCGCGTCTCGCGCGCACGAGGCGTGGGGCAGGCCCGGACGGCCCGCGACAACCACTAGATCCGGTTTCTCGCCGCTGCTGGGATGCCTGTCCGGGGGGATGGGCGTCGACCTGGCGCGGCGGTGCAGTGCTGCGGATCGGAGTGCGCGCACATTTTCCATGGACTACGGGTATGAATTTCCGCCGTCCGCGGAGATTGTAGCGTGATACGACCTTCACCCTGTTTTCCGCCACCGCCGAAGTGGGGCATTATTGCGCTGGTAGGTGCGCTTATCGATATCCGATGCGGGGCCTGATCCGGGTTTCGCAGTAGCGTTAATGATTGCGGCGCACCATAATTCGGTCCGGGGGACGGGTGCGGGCCGGGCGGTCGGCAGTTGAGTTGCTCACATGTGTGATACGTCGTGTACCACTATCTGTCATGGTGGTGCCGTGAGCTTGGCAGACACCGTGACAACAGCGGCGCGCAACGCGTGGGCCCTGACCTTCGGCGACGGCATCGAGGCCCCCGATCCCACCCCCTCGACGGTGCTGTCCGACGCGCCACACCGCGAACTGCGCCGCTACGACGGCGCGGGCCCCGACGATCCGGCCGTGCTGCTGGTGCCGCCGCTGGCCGCGCCCGCGTTCTGCTTCGACCTGCGCCCCGACCAGAGCCTGGCCCGGTTCCTGCTCGACTCCGGCCGTGCCCCCTACCTGGTCGACTACGGCGACATCACCTTCGATGACCGTCGCATGGGCTTCGAGACCTGGATCGACGACATCCTGCCCGAGGCCATCCGCCAGGTGTCCGCCGATCGCGGCGGCCGCCCGGTGGACCTGGTGGGCTGGTCCATCGGCGGCGTGCTGGCCCTGCTGACCGCCGCGGCCGACCAGACGCTGCCCATCCGCTCGGTCACCGCGGTGGGCGCGCCCCTGAGCTACGACCACATGTTCGGCGCGCGTGAGCTGCGGTCACTGGCCCGCATCGACGGCGGCCGCACCGCGACCGCCGCGATCCGCGCCCTCGGCGGCGTCTCGGCGCAGATCACCCGGTTCGCCTACCGGGCCACCGCCTGGAACCGGGAACTCGAGCGGCCGCTGTTCATCGCGAGCAATATCACCGACACCGCGACCCTGGCCCGGATGGAGACCATCGACCGGTTCCAGAATTCGCTGCCCGGCTATCCGGGGCGGTTCTACAACCAGCTGTGGGGTCGGTTCATCCTCAACAACGACATCGGCAAGGGCGGGCTGCGGCTGGGTGAGCGCGAGATCGCGCTGGCCGCGATCACTCAGCCGGTGCTGCTGGTCGGCGGACCCCAGGACGCGATCACCGCGGCCGCCGCCGTGGAACACGGGACACAGACCCTGACCGGGTCGCCGCAGGTGCGGTACGAGACCGCCCCCGGCTCTCACCTCGGCATTCTCATCGCCCGTGACACCACCTGGACCTATCTCGACAAGTTCCTGCGCGATCTGGCCTGATCGCTCACGGGCCCGGGACATTCGGGAAAGGCCGCTTCCCGGGTCGGGATTCGGCCTCGAGCCCGGCCATGCGCACGAGGGACAGGCGTGAGATTCTCCGCGAGGGGTGATGCCCTGACCGGTCCTCCGAGTCGACCGGTAGGTTTGTGAATAGCTCTGTGGCGCAAAGCCTTTCGAACAAATCGAGAGTACGCCCGCCGCGCCGCCCCCGATGGGTGAATGCGCGTCGATTTCTGGGGCTAGGGTGGGGACCCATGGGAGCAAACTCGTCCACTGCCCTCGGTGCTGCCTCGGAGTCCTCCGACGGCCGAATCGCCGCCGAACATCCCGGAGTCACCGACCTGTTCGCGGTTCTCGCCTACGGTGAGATCTCCGCCTTCTACCGGCTCGCCGAGGAGGCCAAGCTGTCGCCCACGCTGCGTGGGCGGGTGGCCGTGGCCAAGATGGCCGGCCACGAGGCCGAGCATTTCCAGACCCTCGAGCGGGCCCTGGCCGACCGCGGCGCGGACGTCTTCGACGCGATGGCCCCCTTCGTGCGCGCCCTGGACGCCTATCACGCCTCCACCGACCCCTCCACCTGGCTGGAGTCGATGGTCAAGTTCTACGTCGGCGACGGCATCGCCGCGGACTTCTACACCGAGATCGCCGGCGCCCTGGCTCCCGAGGTCGCCGACGTGGTGCGCGACGTGCTGGCCGAGACCAGCCACTCCGAGTTCGTGATCGAGGAGGTGCGCGGCGCGGTCGCGCAGAACCGCTCCGAGCGCGACCGGCTGGCGCTGTGGGGGCGCCGCCTGCTGGGCGAGGCGATCACCCAGGCGCAGTACGTGATGGCGCAGCGCGATGAGCTCACCGAGCTGGTGCTGACCGCGACCGGCGACCTGAACGGCATCGCCACGCTGTTCGAGCACATGCAGAACAGCCACGCCGAGCGTATGCGCGTGCTGGGGCTGGGCTGAGTTTCGCTATCAGCGCAGGCGGTCGGGGCCGGTGCGGGTCGCGGCTGCGCTAGCGTGATCGGGACAGGACTACGACTCTAGGTTCGGAGGTTGGCCGTGGAGGTCAAGATCGGCATTTCGGATAGCCCGCGTGAGCTCGTCATCAACAGCTCGCAGACCCCGGCCGAGGTCGAGGCGCTCGTCAGCGGTGCGCTGCAGGGTGAGGGCGGCGTCGTGTCGCTCACCGACGAGAAGGGCCGCAAGTTCCTGATTCAGGCCTCGAAGGTCGCCTACGTCGAGATCGGCGCTGCGTCCTCGGGTCGTGTCGGCTTCGCCGCCGTGTAGTTTTCCCCGCGCGACGCGGTAGATCGCGCCAAAAGAATTGGCCCGCCGACAAAGTCGGCGGGCCAATTCTTTTGATTCAACGAGAGTCGTTATCTCTCAATCGATCGGGTGCAGCGGGACATGCTTGAGCCCGCCCCAGCACAGCGCGACCGTGGTGTCGACGGCGTCGTCCTTGAGAATCGGCCGGTCCGCCTCGAGCCAGTACCGCGCGCTGAGCTGGCTGGCGCCCACCAGGCCGACCGCGAGCACGCGGGCCCGGTAGGGGTCCAGACCGGAGTCGTGGGCGACCAGGTCGAACACCGCGTCCACGCAGGCCTCGGTGGCCTGCTCGACCCGGCGCTGCACCTGCGGCTCATTGGTCAGATCCGATTCGAAAACCAGCCGGAAACCCTGGGTCTCATGGTCGACGAAGTCGAAGTACGCGGCGACGGCGGCGCGCACGCGCTGCTTGTTGTCGGTGGTGGAGCGCAGCGCCTGGCGCACGCTCGACACCAGCACGTCGACGTAGTTCTGCAGCACCGCCAGATACAGTTCGAGCTTGCTCGAGAAGTGCTGGTAGAGCACGGGTTTGCTGACGCCGGCGCACTGCGAGATCTCATCCATGCCGGCGGCGTGATAGCCGCGTTGCACGAAGACCTCGCTGGCTGCGGCGAGAAGCTGCGCGCGGCGCGCCTCGCGAGGCAGACGGGTGCCGCGCTTGCTCGTCGCCATGGCCTCGGACGACATGCGGTGCGATGTCATCCGGTCCACGAGGTCAGTCATTGCCTATTTCTCCCAGTTGATTCCCGGTGGGAAGGATGTTCACCGGTATCCCACGAACGATACGCGCTCAGGGGGCCGTTGCCGATCCAGGTTCCGAATATTGGTCGCGTGATGCCCGCTTTGATTATGCGAGGCCGATCACAACTGTGTAGCACATGTTCCGATTTGTGAGGTCTGCCGCAATAGCGTGAGATATCTCGCAGCAATGATCACGGGCTGGGACGGCAGCTCTCGATGACCGGCCCGGCTGTGAGAGTCTGTCAGGCGTGACCGAGAAGGCCGCCGGCAACAAGCGACGGGGTAGACCCAGCGGGCCGATCTACGATCCGCTCGGTTTGTACGACGACGACGGCGCATCGGAGACCGGCCTGTCGGTATCTTCTGGGCTCATCGCGCCACCCGATCCGGAGCTCCCCGCCGAGGACCGCCCACTGCCGCATCAGCCGCTGCGCGCCCGCTGGGACCCCACCTCCCCGCCCGCCGACGCCCGCAACCGGCCGCGCCCCGACCGCGAGACCAAGAAGCAATCCCCGCTGGGCCGGTTCGTGAACACCTACGGCTGGCGCGCCTACGCCCTGCCGGTGCTGCTGGTGATCACCGTCGTGGTCGCCGTCGACGCCTTCCGCCACAGCGGGGACAGCGATGCCGGTCTGCCCGGCTTCGGCCGCCTCAGCGAGTACACCGACAAGCCGGGCCGCATCATCGGCGGCGCGCCCAAGGGTGACGGCAAGTACGCCGTCGATCTGCCCACCGGCGCGGTCCCGCCCGGCGGCGCCTACACCGACACCGGCGCGGGCACCTGGCGGGTGGTGCCGGGCACCACCGCTCAGATCGGCACCGGCGCCCAGCACGCCTTCACCTACTCCGTCGAGATCGAGAACGGCGTGGACACCGCGTCCCTGGGCGGTGACACGGCGGTGGCGCAGATGATCGACGCCACCCTCGCCAATCCCAAGTCCTGGACCCATGATCCGCGCTTCGCGCTGCGCCGCGTCGACACCGGCAACCCGGACTTCCGCATCTCGCTGACCTCACGCGACACCACCCGCAAGTCGTGCGGATTCGAGATCCCGGTCGACTCCTCCTGCTACAACACCGAACTGGGCCGGGTGGTGCTCTCGGAGGTGCGCTGGGTGCGCGGGGCCCTGGCCTTCGAAGGCGATGTCGGCTCGTACCGGCAGTACCAGATCAATCACGAAGTGGGCCATGCCCTCGGCTACCACGAGCATCAGCCGTGTGAGACCGACGGCGGGCTGGCTCCGGTCATGATGCAGCAGACCTTCGGGACCCGGAACAACGACATTGCGAAGCTGGATCCCGAAGGCGTGGTGCCGATGGACGGCAAGACCTGCCGTTTCAACCCCTGGCCCTACCCCCGCGCCTGAGCGACCTCCGGCGCGGTGCCGGGGAGTTGGGGCGCGGTGCCGGGCAGTTCGGGCGCGGTCGCCGCGGGGCGCGCGGATTCCATTGCGGCGGAACGCCGATGCCGCGCCACCCCGAGCCCGGCCAGCGCCCCCAAAGCCGCGCTCTCCGCGGCGGCGAGGACCGCGGCCCGGAACCCGTGCTGTACCGCGGCCGTGGATCCGTAGCCCCCGCTGACGGTGAAAACCGCTGAGGTGACGGCGATTCCGAAGCTCCCGCCGAGCTGCCGCATGGCGTTGTACACCCCCGAGGCGGTGCCGATGGATTCCGGCCCGACCGAGCTGGCCGGAACTGCTCGCCTACTGCTATCGGATGTCGGGTTCGCTGCACGATGCCGAGGATCTGGTGCAGGAGGTGCTGATCCTGCGTGACGTCCTCGCGCTGCGGGCGGCCGAGGTGGCGGGGCTGCTGGACACCAGCGCCGCGGCGGTGAACAGCGCCCTGCAGCGGGCGCACGCCCAGCTGACGGATCTGGAGCCGGGTCCGGTGGAGCTGGGTGACGAGGACCAGCCCGAGCTGCTGGAGCGCTATGTGTCCGCGTTCGAGACCATGGACGTCGAGGCCCTCAAAGCCGTCCTGCGGGAGGACGCCCTGCTGCAGATGCCGCCGTTCGAGGCCTGGTTCCTGGGCCGCGACGCCGTCACGGCGTTCCTGGCCCGGGTGTTCGCCCGCGGCGAGGCGTTCCGTCTGCTCCCCACCCGCGCCAACGGCCGTCCGGCCTTGGGCGCGTATGTCCGGCGCACGCCCGGCGCTGTCTTCGAGCCGGCCAATCTGCACGTGCTGACCCTGGACCGCGCCGGTGTCGCGCGCATGGATCTGTTCCACGCGCCCGCCCTGTTCCCGGCGTTCGGGCTACCGACCGGCCTCTGATCACCCGGGTTCGTCAGGGGCCTAGGCTTGGGGAAGAACGGTCCCGGTCGCTGTGTTGCAGAAATGGCCGCGAGTTTCCGGCGAATTCGATTGAGGAGTCCGCACACGTGACAGCATCGCATCCCTCCCTGCCGCCCTTGGTGGAGCCGGCGGCGGAGCTGACCCGGGACGAGGTCGCCCGCTACAGCCGCCATCTGATCATCCCGGATCTCGGGGTGGACGGTCAGAAACGTTTGAAGAACGCCAAGGTGCTGGTGATCGGCGCGGGCGGGCTCGGCTCCCCGGCGCTGCTGTACCTGGCCGCCGCCGGTGTCGGAACCCTCGGCATCGTCGAGTTCGACGAGGTCGACGCGTCGAACCTGCAGCGGCAGATCATTCACGGCGAATCCGATATCGGCCGCTCCAAGGCCGACAGCGCCCGCGACTCGATTCTGGAGATCAATTCCGGAATCACGGTGGAGCTGCACAAGATTCGGCTCGAGCCCGACAACGCGGTCGACCTGTTCCGGCGGTACGACCTGATCGTGGACGGCACCGACAACTTCGCCACCCGCTACCTGGTCAACGACGCCGCCGTGCTGGCGGGCAAGCCGTACGTGTGGGGTTCCATCTACCGCTTCGAGGGCCAGGTCTCGGTCTTCTGGGAGGACGCCCCCGACGGTCGCGGCATCAATTACCGCGACCTGTACCCGGAGGCCCCGCCGCCGGGCATGGTGCCCTCCTGCGCCGAGGGCGGCGTGCTGGGCGTGCTGTGCGCGTCCATCGGCTCGATCATGGTGACCGAGGCGATCAAGCTGATCACCGGCATCGGCGACCCGCTGCTCGGGCGGCTCATGGTCTACGACGCACTGGACATGAGCTACCGCACCATCAAGCTGCGCCGCGATCCGGAGCGTCAGCCCATCATCGAGCTCATCGACTACGACGCGTTCTGCGGCGTGGTGTCGGAGGAGGGCCAGGCCGCGGCCATCGGCTCCACCATCACCGCCCGCGAGCTCAAGGAGATGCTGGACGCGGGCAAGGACGTGGCCATCATCGACGTGCGCGAGCCCGTGGAATGGGACATCGTCCGGCTCGAGGGCGCGACCTTGATCCCCAAGGACCGCATCCTGTCGGGTGAGGCGCTGTCGGAGCTGCCGCAGAACACCCCGATCGTGCTGCACTGCAAGACCGGTATCCGCTCCGCGGAGGCGCTCGCGGCCCTGAAGAACGCGGGTTTCTCCGACGCCACCCACCTGCAGGGCGGAATCATCGCCTGGGCCAACCAGATCGACCCCTCCCTGCCGGTCTACTGAATCCGCGCGCACGGGCCCTCGGCGGTGTCGCGGGGGCCGGTCGCGCGGCGTCTCGGGAGCCCGGAGATAACGCGTCGGTCGCCGGTGTTTCACACCATGGTTTCGGCGTGTGGAACGGTCGGCGCGGCGGCGGTCGCGAAAACCTGGCCAGCGGTACCGTACGCGCGTGACGATGACTGTTGTGGAACCTCCTGAGCATGTGCGCTCGACCTTCGGGTTGCGCGAGGAACCGCCGGTCCCGTTGGGGAACTGGGATGGCGGCTGGCGGTGTGGCGATGTCGTCTTGAGCCCGGTGACCGACCACGCGCGGGCCGCCTGGTCGGCGAAGGTGCGCGAGACGCTGCGGGTGGACGGGCTGCGCCTGGCGCGGCCGGTACGGGCCACCGATGGACGGTATGTCGTATCCGGTTGGCGCGCCGACACCTTCCTGGAGGGGGTGCCGGAACCGCGCCACGACGAGGTGGTGTCGCTGTCGCTGCGTCTGCACCAGGTGACCGCGCAACTGGAACGCCCGCGTTTCCTGGCGGCGCAGCCGGTCGCGCCGTGGGCCGACGTGGACGTGTTCGCGGCCGCGGATCGCGCGGCCTGGGAAGCGGTCCCGCTGCGCAGCCTGAAGCTGGGCGGCATGCTGCCGACCACCTCGCCCGACGGCGACCGCAGCCTGACCCTGATCACCCAGTTGTCGACGCTGCGCAAGCCGGTGTCCACGCCCCCGCAGCTGGTGCACGGCGATCTGTTCGGCACCGTGCTGTTCGCCGGCGGTTACGCGCCCGGCCTGACCGACATCACCCCGTACTGGCGGCCCGCGCCGTGGGCGGCGGCGGTCATCGTGGTGGATGCCTTGTCCTGGGGCGGCGCGGACGACGGGCTGATCGAGCGCTGGGCCCAGCTGCCCGAGTGGCCGCAGATGCTGGTGCGCGCGGTCATGTTCCGGCTGGCCGTGCACGCCCTGCACCCGCGCTCGACCCCCGAGGCGTTCCCGGGCCTGGCCCGCACCGCGGACATGACCCGCCTGCTGCTCTAGGGACCGGCGAGAGCAGTGCGGAAAGGCCGCACCGGGCGACGAATTCCGGTGCGGCCTTTCCGTTTCCCCAGGGGCGGTTGGGGAGTCTTACACGTTCGCGTGGGCGAGCGAGGGCGCCCGGCCGACCGCGAACGAGGACCGCAGGTAGAACCACCAGCACAGCGCGCCCATGGCGAGGTAGGCCGCCACGTAACCCCAGAAGGCCGGATTCATGCTGTGGTAGTGGGTGTTCGACAGTCGCAGCGCCTGCTGCAGGATCCACCCGCCGGCCGCGCCGATCGCGCCGATGACGCCGATGGCCGCGCCCGCCTGCCGTTTGGCCGAGGTCAGCGCCGCGCTGATGTCCTGCCCGGTCTCCGAGGCGTGCCGCCGCGCTTCCGCGGTGAAGATCATCGGGATCATCCGGTAGGTCGATCCGTTGCCGATTCCGCTGAGCACGAACAGCAGCAGGAACGAGGCCAGGTAGAGCGGGAAGTTCTTGGCGGACAACGACGCCACGATGAGGGCGGTGGCGAAGGCCATGCCGCCGAAGACGTAGAGCGTGATCCGCGCGCCGCTGAGCTTGTCGGAGATCCAGCCGCCGAAGGGGCGGCTGAAGGATCCGACCAGCGCGCCGAGGAAGGCCAGGTTGCCCAGCGTGCTCATCCAGCCGATCTTGGCCAGGTCCGGGAAGTTGGCCTTGAGCAGGGTGGGGAAGGCGAAGGAGAAGCCGATGAAGGAGCCGAAGGTGCCGATGTAGAGGATGGCCATCACCCAGGTGTGGCGGTTGGCCAGCGCCCGCTTGTAGGACGTGCCATCGGATTTCGCGCCGGTCAGCGAGTCCATGTAGCGCAGCGCGCCGAGCAGCGCGGCCAGGATGAACGGAATCCACACCAGCACCGCGAGTGTGATGCCGAAGCGGTATCCGGCGGGGTCCTTGGCCATGATGTGCGTGCCGAGCGTGATGATGAGCGGTACGAACAATTGTGTCTGTGCCACACCGAGATTGCCGCCTGCGGCATTGATGCCCAGGGCCGCGCCCTTCTTCCCCTCGGGGTAGAAGAAGTTGATATTGGCCATGGAGGACGAGAAGTTGCCGCCGCCGACGCCGGCGATGGCGGCCAGCACCATGAACACCCACATCGGGGTGGAGGGCTGGTTGATGAAGTAGGCCAGGCCCAGGGTGGGCAGCAGCAGCATGCCCGCGCTGAACGCGGTGAACGCGCGGCCGCCGAAGCGGGGGATGGCGAAGGTGTAGGGCACCCGCAGCGCGGCGCCGACCAGGGTCGGGGTGGAGGTGAGCAGCAGGGCGTTGTTCACGGCGTCGGGATTGTTCTTGCCCAGGAAGGCGAATCCGGCCGAGCCCATGGCGGTGACGACGCTGGCCCACAGTACCCAGACGCTGAATCCGAGGTTCTCCGCGAATACCGAGAAGATCAGATTCTTACGGGCGGTCTGTTTACCCCCGTTTTCCCAGAATTCGGTGTTATCGGGTTCCCAGCGGTCGATCCATCGCCCGCGTTTCTGATACGTGATTTCCGTAGGCTCGATAACTGTTGCCATGAGCGGTTTGTCCTCTCGGCTGATGCGACCGCCCTCATCCGCGGTCGGGTCAACCGTAGGAAGCTCGTTTTACGTCCGGGTGTTTTTCCGTGACAGAGATGACAATTCGGGCTCACTTGGCCCAGATTCGCATGGTGACCCTTCGGTTACCCGAAATTCTTATCGAGCGTCCGGTATTCAGCCATGAGCGAGTCCAGGAAGCAGTTGGCGGTGCGGACCGCCCGGTCGGGGTCGCCGTCGATCACCGCGGCCACCAGCTCCGCATGCTCGTCATGGTAGGTCTCGCCCTCGCGCGCCGAGCGGAAACGGATGCCGGCGGCGATCACGGGCAGCAGTGAGTCGTAGAACTCGAGGTACACCGCGTTGTGGCTGGCGACCACGATGGCGCGGTGCAGTTGCACGTCGGCCTCGATAGCGGCGTCGAAGTCGCTGTCCCACAGCCGGGTCCGCTCGTCGAGCAGTCGCCGCAGTTCGGCGATGTCGTGGTCGTCGCGGCGGGTGGCGGCCAGCCGGGCGGCGGTGGTGTCGAGGGCCTGGCGCAGTTCGAGCACGTCGCGCTGCTGGGCGTCGGCGAAGTACTCGGTGAGGGTGCCGCCGAGGGTGGAGGTCGAGATGACGTAGGTGCCCGAGCCCTGTCTGCGTTCGAGCATGCCGGCGTGCACGAGGGCCTGCACGGCCTCGCGCACGGTATTGCGGCCGGTGCCGGTGAGTTCGGTGAGTTCGGGCTCGGTGGGGATGCGCGAGCCGACGGCCCAACGGCCGGAACGGATTTCGGCACGAAGCTGCTCGGTCACCTGGGCGATGAGGCTCGTGCGCCGGACTGGTTGCACGGGGGACAGCGTACCTTGCCTCACATTCGTTGCATCACATCATCGGGTCATCCTATGATTTCGGGGTGACTGCGACGATGGATGAGACGATGGCCCCCGGGCGGGGCATGACCCGTACCCCTGCCGAACCGGGCCGCGTCCATCTCGAATCGCCGAAGCTTCAGCCCGAGATCTCCCGGCGCGCACTGTTCGAAGGTCGCGTGCTGGTGCTGGTCGCCCTCGTCATGTCCGCGCTGACCCTGCGTATCGCGGTCACCGCCTTCACCCCGCTGGCCGCCCGCATCGGCGACGACATCGGCTATTCCACCGCGGTGGTCGGCGTCTTCGGCATGCTGCCGACCGCCATGTTCGCCATCGGCGGCCTGCTCACCCCCGTGCTCTCGCGCCGCCTCGGCCTGGAGATGACCGCGCTGGCGGCCATGCTCATGACCGGCATCGGCTCGGTGCTGCGCGCCCTGGTGCCCGACACCTGGCAGCTGCTGGCCTTCTCGGCCTTCGCGCTGGCCGGTATGGGCATCGGCAACGTGGTGATCCCGCCGCTGGTCAAGCGGTACTTCTCGGATCGGCTGGCGCTGCTGAGCTCGGTCTACATCGTGATGGTGCAGCTGGGCACGGTGTTCCCGGCGCTGATCACGGTCCCGATCGCGGACGCGCACGGCTGGCGCTTGTCGCTGGGCATGTGGGCCGCGCTGGCCTTCGCCGCCGCGCTGCCGTGGATCGCGGTGCTGCGCACCCGCGGCGCGAACGCCCGCTTCGACACCACCGAGCTGCCCTCCGACGCCCACGACGCGGCCACCGGCAAGGTGTGGCGCTCGCCGCTGGCCTGGGGCATGGCCTTCATGTTCGGCATGACCTCGCTGATCACCTATTCGATGTTCACCTGGCTGCCCACGATCTTCAGCGACGCGGGCGCGGACGCGGCGTTCGGCGGCTCGATGGTCGGCATCTTCGCGCTGATCGGCCTGGTCGCGGCGTTGAGCGCGCCGATCGTGGTGGGCCGCATGGCCAATCCGTTCCCGGTGGTGATCGGCTGCGCGGTGTTCTTCTTCATCGGCTTCGGCGGCCTGCTGTTCGCGCCCATGAGCGCCCCGCTGGTGTGGGTGCTGGCGCTGGGCCTGGGCCCGTCGACCTTCCCGATGGCGCTGACGCTGATCAACCTGCGCACCCGGACGGGCGCCGGTTCGGCCGCGCTGTCCGGTTTCACCCAGGGTGTCGGCTACACGGTGGCGTGCGTGGGTCCGCTGCTGTTCGGCGCATTGCACAGCATGACCGGCGGCTGGCCGGTGCCGTTCGCCTTCCTCACGGTGGCGGTGCTGATCCTGATGGCGGGCGCGTGGGTGGCGTGCAAGCCGCGTTTCCTGGAAGACACCTGGAACTGACACGCCCGGAGCTAGCGGGAATTTCACCGTTCGAGTTGCCGAGTCGTGAGGTTGGGTCCATGCTTTGTGGCAAGGCTCTCACCTCACGGCTCGGATTCTCGTTTTCAGGCGGTTCGTGACCGGCGGAAACCGTTGTGTCACATGGGTGAAACATAGAGCCAGTTCTCACGTCGGCATCCCGGTAATCGTGAGCAACCGTTGATTTAGCGGACATTTCGCGCAGCATCACCGCAATACCCGTTTTCTACCTTGGGGCCATCCAGATTTCAGGAGGGCCTCTTGTTGACGACGCTGACCCGCAAGCGCGACATCGAGCATTGGGATGCCGAGGATGTCGTGGCTTGGGAAGCCGGTGGTAAGGACATCGCGCGCCGCAATCTGATCTGGTCGGTCTTCGCCGAGCACATCGGGTTCTCGGTGTGGTCGATCTGGTCGGTCATGGTGCTGTTCATGCCGACCGATGTCTTCCACATCGATCCGGCCGGCAAGTTCTTCCTGGGCGCGGTCCCGACCCTGGTCGGCGGCTTCATGCGGATCCCCTACACCGTGCTGACCGCGAAATTCGGCGGGCGCAACTGGACCATCGTGTCCGCGCTGCTGCTGCTGATCCCGACGCTGCTGACGCTGTACTTCATCAACCGGCCGGGCACCTCCTACCCGACGTTCCTGGTGGTGGCGGCCTTCGCGGGCCTGGGCGGCGGCAACTTCTCCTCGTCGATGTCCAACATCAATGTCTTCTTCCCGCAGCGGCTCAAGGGCTGGGCGCTGGGCATCAACGCGGGCGGCGGCAATATCGGCGTCCCGGTGGTGCAGCTGATCGGCCTCGCGGTGATCGCGGCCCTGGGCAACGCCTACGGCAACGCCTCGGTGGTGTGCGCGGTCTACCTGGTCCTGATCGCGGTGGCCGCGGTGGGCGCGGCCCTGTACATGGACAACGTCAAGAACCAGCAGGCCGACCTGTCCTACATGGTCAAGGCGCTGCGCGTCCCGCAGTCCTGGGCGATCGCCTTCCTCTACATCGGCACCTTCGGTTCGTTCATCGGCTACAGCTTCGCCTTCGGCCAGGTCCTGCAGATCACCTTCAAGGCGGGCGGCGCGAGCGTCTCCGCGGCGGCGCTGCACGCGGCGCAGATCGCCTTCATCGGCCCGCTGCTGGGTTCGCTGGCCCGCCCCTACGGCGGCAAGTGGGCCGACCGGATCGGCGGCAGCAAGGTCACCCTGTACACCTTCGTGGCCATGACGGCCGCGGCCGTGGTGGTCGCGGTGTCGTCCACCCTGGGCGATCACGCCGGGCACCCGAAGGGCGGCGTGCTGGTGGCGATGATCATCGGCTTCACCGCGCTGTTCGTCATCTCGGGCATCGGCAACGGTGCGGTCACCAAGATCATCCCGTCTGTGTTCGAGGCGAAATCCCGCTCGCTGGAGGGCGATTCGGCCTTCCGTGCCGCGTGGGCCCGCAATACCTCCGGAGCCCTGATCGGTTTCGTCGGCGCGATCGGCGCGCTGGGCGGCGTCGGCATCAACCTGATGCTGCGCACCTCCTACGCCTCCACCAAGTCCGCGACCACCGCCTTCTGGGTCTTCATGGCCTTCTATGTGCTGTGCGGCCTGGTCTGCTGGGCGGTCTTCCTGCGCCGCCCGAGCCTGCGGGCGCGGTCCGGCGACACCGCTGACGCCGATGTCGTCGTCGAGGCGGAGGCCCTGGTCCTCGAGGCCGAGTCCAGCTCCGTCGCCACCGATCTCGCGTCCAACCCCGCCTCGTCCACTCCGTCGGCTCGCGCCTGACCGTCCAGCTCGAAAGGGACACCGTCATGACCCACAGCATCGAACGCAAGACCGCGATCGTCGTCGGCCACGGCATGGTCGGGCACCGCTTCGTGGAGGCCCTGCGCTCCCGCGACGAGGCCGGGACCTGGCAGGTCATCGTGCTCGGCGAGGAGAAGCTGGCCGCCTACGACCGCGTCGGGCTGTCCTCCTACGTCGGCATCTGGGAGACCTCCGCGCTGGCGCTGCCGGGCAACGACTACGAGGGCGACGAGCTGGTCGAGGTGCGGCTGGGCGTGCGCGCCGACAGCATCGACAAGGCCGCCCGCAAGGTGACCACCTCCACCGGCGACGTGATCGGTTACGACGCACTGGTGCTCGCGACCGGCTCCTACGCCTGGGTGCCGCCGGTGCCCGGCGCCGACGCCGAGGGCTGCTTCGTCTACCGCACGCTCGAGGATCTCGACGGCATCCGGGCCACCGCCGAGGCGGCCGGGCCGGGCGCGGTCGGCGTGGTGGTCGGCGGCGGTCTGCTCGGCCTGGAGGCGGCCAACGCGCTGCGGCTGCTGGGCATGACCCCGCACGTGGTCGAGTACAACAACTGGCTGATGCCCGCCCAGGTCGACGAGGGCGGCGGCGCGATCCTGGAGAAGCTGGTCACCGAGCTCGGCCTGGCCGTGCACACCGGGGTCGGCACCGCCTCGATCGCGACCGACGCGGACGCCGCGCTCGCCGAGAAGCTGACCGTCACGCTCTCCGACGACAGCGAATTGCGTGCCGCCCTGGTGGTTTTCGCCGCCGGTGTGCGTCCCCGCGACGAGATCGCCAAGGCCGCCGGCATCGAGGTGGGCCCGCGCGGCGGCGTCATCACCGACCTGGGCCTGCGCACGTCGGACCCGAGCGTCTACGCCATCGGTGAGGTCGCCGCGGTCGAGGGCGTCTGCTATGGCCTGGTGGCTCCCGGTTACAGCACCGCCGAGGTGGTCGCGGACCGCCTGCTCGGCGGTGAGGGCGAGTTCCCGGGCGCGGACATGTCGACCAAGCTGAAGTTGCTCGGCGTGGACGTGGCCTCCTTCGGTGACGCGCACGCCAAGACCGAGGGCGCGCTGTCGGTGGTGCTGCACGACGCCGCCAAGGGCACCTACGCCAAGCTGGTCGTCTCCGATGACGCGCGGACCCTGCTCGGCGGCATCCTGGTCGGTGACGCCACCCAGTACTCGGCGCTGCGCCCGCTGGTCGGCCGCCCGCTACCCGCCGATCCGGCCGCGCTGATCTCCCCGGCCGGTGCGGAACTGGGCGCGGACGCGCTGCCCGACGACGCGCAGATCTGCTCGTGCAACAACGTCTCCAAGGGTTCCATCTGCGGTGCGATCGTCGACGGCGCCTGCGACGTCCCGGCCATCAAGAGCTGCACCAACGCCGGAACCTCGTGCGGCGGTTGCGTTCCCATGCTCAAGAAGCTGCTGGAGCAGTCGGGTGTGGAGGTCTCCAAGTCGCTGTGCGAGCACTTCTCGCAGTCGCGCGCGGAGCTGTTCCACATCATCCAGTCGACCGGTATCCGCACCTTCTCGGGCCTGATCGCCAAGTACGGCAAGGGCACCGGCTGCGATATCTGCAAGCCGACGGTGGCCTCCATCCTGGCCTCCACCTCGAGCGATCACATCCTCGACGGCGAGCAGGCCTCGCTGCAGGACACCAACGACCACTTCCTGGCCAACCTGCAGAAGAACGGCACCTACTCCGTGGTGCCGCGGATGCCCGGCGGCGAGGTGACCGCCGAGCAGCTGATCACCATCGGCGAGGTGGCCAAGGAGTTCGACCTGTACGTGAAGGTCACCGGCGGTCAGCGCATCGACCTGTTCGGCGCCCGCGTCGAGCAGCTGCCGCTGATCTGGAAGCGCCTGGTGGACGTGGGCATGGAGTCCGGTCACGCCTACGGCAAGTCGCTGCGCACGGTGAAGTCCTGCGTCGGATCGACCTGGTGCCGTTACGGCCAGCAGGACTCGGTCGGCATGGCGGTGCTGCTCGAAAAGCGTTACCGCGGTTTGCGTTCCCCGCACAAGCTGAAGCTGGCCGTGTCGGGTTGCGCGCGTGAGTGCGCGGAGGCCCGCGGCAAGGACGTCGGCGTCATCGCCACCGAGAACGGCTGGAACCTGTACGTCGGCGGCAACGGCGGTCTGACCCCGAAACACGCGGTGCTGCTGGCCGGTGAGCTCGACGACGAGACGCTGATCCGCTACATCGACCGCTACCTGATGTTCTACATCCGGACCGCCGACCGCCTGCAGCGCACCGCGCCGTGGCAGGAGGCCCTCGAGGGCGGCATCGACTACCTCAAGGCGGTCGTCTGCGAGGACAGCCTGGGCATCGCGGCCGACCTCGAGGCCGCCATGGCCAAGCACGTGGACGGCTACAAGGACGAGTGGGCCGCCGTGCTCGAGGACGAGGGCAAGCTGTCGCGCTTCGTGTCCTTCGTCAACGCGCCCGAGGAGTCGGACCCGACGATCGGCTTCGACGAGAGCGGCGAGCGCAAGGTGCCCGTCCTGCTCGGTATTCCGGAGCTTCCGGTGGGCGCGGTACGGGCCGCTGTGGGTGTCGTGGACGTCGCAGAAGCCGCCACGCACGGGAAATGACTGCTTAACGACATGGAAACAGGGCGCCGGTACCAATAGGTAAGGCGTTCGGAGGAGAGTTACCGATGACCGTGATCGACACACCCGGCACCGCAGTCACCACCGCTTCGGGGTGGACCCAGGCTTGCCGGCAGGACTACCTGATTCCCGGCCGCGGCGTGGCGGTGCTGCTGAAGGGCGGCCGCCAGGCGGCCCTCTTCCTGACCACCGACGGCACGCTGTTCGCGGTCGGCAATATCGATCCGTTCGGGCGCGCGGCGGTCATGTCGCGCGGCCTGGTCGGCGACCGCGGCGGCGAGCCCGTCGTGGCGTCCCCGCTGCTCAAGCAGGCCTTTTCGCTGATCGACGGGCGCTGCCTGGACGACGACGCCATCTCCCTGCCGGTGTACGCGGTGCGCGTGGCGGACGGCGTGGTCGCGGTGTCCAACGATCCCGTGCAGTTCGCCGGCGGTACCGCATGACCGAGGTCGACGGCGGTACTCCGCTGGCCGGTTTCACGGTCGGCATCACGGCTGCCCGGCGTGCCGACGAACTCGGCACCCTGCTGGCCCGCCGGGGCGCGAATGTCGTGTCCGCCCCGGCCATCCGGATCATTCCGCTGGCCGACGACAACGAGCTGGAGCGGGTGACGCGCCGGCTGGTCGCCGAGCCGCCGCAGATCGCGGTCGCCACCACCGGCATCGGTTTCCGCGGCTGGATGGAGGCCGCGGAGGGCTGGGGCCTGGCTGAGGAGCTGCGCTCCACCCTGGCCGCGACCCGCATGCTGGCCCGCGGCCCCAAGGCCAAGGGCGCCATCCGCGCCGCCGAGCTGCGTGAAGAATGGTCTCCCGCTTCGGAATCCAGTGCCGAGGTGCTCGATCACCTGCTGGCGCAGGGCGTCGAAGGGGTGCGGATCGCGGTGCAGCTGCACGGCGCGACCACCGAATGGGAGCCCGTCCCCGACTTCTGCGAGGTGCTGCGCTGCGCGGGCGCCGATGTGGTTCCGGTGCCCGTCTACCGGTGGGTGCCGCCGGACGACCGCACCCCGATGGACCGTCTCATCGAGGGGATCGTCACCGCCGGACTGGACTGCGTGACCTTCACCAGTGCGCCCGCCGTGGCGTCACTGCTCATGCGCGCCAAGGAGACCGGGCTGCTGGAGGCGGTCCTGCACGCCTTCCGCACCCGGGTGCTGCCGGCCTGCGTCGGTCCGATCACGGCCGCGCCGCTGGAGGAGCTGGGCGTGCCCACCACCAGCCCCGGCCGTGCCCGCCTGGGCGCGCTGGCCCGGCACGTGGCCGAGGAACTTCCTCGGCGCGCCAACCGGATTCAGGCCGCCGGCCACGTGCTGAGCGTCCGCGGCGGCTGTGTCGTGGTGGACGGTCAGGTGCGGCAGCTGGCCCCGGCGCCGATGGCGCTCATGCGTTCGCTGGCCCGCCAGCCCGGCCGCGTGGTCTCCCGTGAGGATCTGCTCGCCGCCCTCCCCGGCGGCGGCGATGACACCCACGCCGTGGAGACCGCCATCGCCCGCCTGCGGGCGGGCCTGGGCACCCCCAAGGCCATTCAGACCGTCGTCAAGCGCGGCTACCGCCTCGCCCTGGACCCGGCCGAGTGCATCGACAATCCGCACGAGGCCGCGAATCCCGTTGCCCGCCAGCCGGGCCCGGCGCGCAGCACGGGGCTGGGCACGCGCCGCGAGGTTCCGCAGTCGCGGATCCCGGGCGTGCGGCAGCCGCTGATCGAGACCCCGCGCTGGTGACCAATACCAAGCGGTCCCTGGCCGAATACGGCCTCGACACCATCGGGCGTGACTACTTCGGAGCGACCGTGTGCGCCGACGAGGT
>NZ_JBSGCY010000124.1:0-19450 GCF_053602115.1 Nocardia sp. NPDC004582
AGGGCGGGGTGCTGCCGCAGCTGGCCGCCGTGCAGTTCGCGACCGGGCGCTGGGAGGCGGGGGAGGCCACCCTCACGGAGGCGTTCGAGCTGGCGACCGGCGCGGGCGCGGACAATATCCTCGCCCAGTGCTGGAATCTGCGGGCCCGGCTGGCCGCCCAGCGCGGCGACGCGGACCTGGTGGCCGACAGCGTGGATCGCGCGCTGGCGCTGTCCCGCGCGCACGCGGTGCCGCTGCTGACCGGCGGCGCCTACTGGCACCACGGCTTCCACGCGCTGACCGCCGGTGACGCCGAGGCCGCCTACCGCCGGTTGCGCGCGCTGTCGCAGCCCGGCCACGAGGCCGCGCATCCCACGCTGGCCCGGCTGGCGACCCTCGATCTCGTCGAAGCGGCGTGCCGCGTGGGTCGTTTCGACGAAGCCGCCGCGCACTCGGAGCGCATCGTGCTCTGGGCGCGGCGGTCCCGGGCCCGCTGGGCGCTGGCCGCCGCCTACGCCTGCCACGCGCTGCTCGCGGAGGAGGACCGCGCCGAGCACTACTACCGGCGGGCCGTCGCGGTCGGCGATGCCCGGCACGGCAGTTTCGGGCGCGCCCGCATCCAGCTGCTCTACGGCAAGTGGCTGCGCCGGGTCCGCCGCCGCCGCGACGCCGCCGAGCAATTGCGCCTCGCCGCCGATGGTTTCGACCTGATCGGCGCGACCGCGTGGGCCGTGAACAGCCGCACCGAACTCGATCTCACCGGCACCGGGGCCAAGCCGGCCGCGGGTTCGGATACTCCGTTGACCGCGCAGGAGTCCCAGGTGGCCCGCCTCGCCGCACGGGGCCTCACCAATCGGGAGATCGGCGCGGAGCTGTTCCTCAGCCCGCGCACCGTCGGCCACCACATGTCCCGGATTCTCGAGAAGCTAGGTCTCACCGGCCGTTCCGAACTGCGCGGCATCGACTTCCACAACGGCATGCGGCTGATCCGGCCGCCGGTGTGAGCGGCCTCGGACACGTGGGTGCGAGCGGCCTCGGACATGCGGGTGCGAGCGGCCTCAGACACGGGTGAGTTCGAACAGCCGGAACCGGCGCGCCCCCGCGAGCCGCTGCTCCATGGCGTAGCCGGGCCAGAATTCCAGTGCCCGCCGCCAGGCCCGGTCGCGATCACCGCCGGTCAGCTCCCGGACCCGGACCGGGAACCGCTCACCCCGCACCGCCAGCTCGGCGTGCTCGGCGTGCCGCAGATTGGCCGACCAGGACGGCGGTTCGGGCTTGCCCCAGTTCGAGGAGACGATCAGGAAGCGCTTCTCGTCCAGCGGATCGGGTGTGTAGAGCAGGCTGACCGTGCGCGGCAGCCCGGTGCGGCGGCCCGCGACCGTCAGCTGCACCGCGGGCAGACCCGCGACATCGAGAATCCCCTTGCGGCCCTTGGTGGTTCGCCGTGCGAGCAGTTCCAGCGCGAACACCAGCGGCGCGGCGCGCATGACCGTGCGGCGGCGGGCCAGCGCCCGCCCCAGCCGGGGGAGTGGATTCCAGCGGGCGGGCGCGCCGGGGCCGCGCTGCCATTCAGCGAAAACCATGCCCCCGATTATGTTGCCGGGCCGCCGCTAGGGTGCCCAACGCGCCCGATCCCAGTCGTCGTTCCAATCGTTGGGGTCGGCGGGGGAGCGGTCCTCGTCGTGTTCGCGGCGTAGTCGCTTCTTCTCGTCCTCGCGCAGCCGTTTCTTCTCGTCCGCGCGCGAGCGGGCGTCGTCGTCATGCTCGCGCGGCGGAGTTTCCTCGCTCATGACTTCCCTTCGTGCCGGTTATGCACAAAAGGTATCGAATGGGCGATTTTTCAGCTACCGGTGGCGGCCCGTGTCGCCTCAGGATTCGCTGTTGCCGCGGAACCAGGGGTCGTTCGAATTCAGCGCGGTCAGCAGGCGGCGAATGGCCGCCACTCGCTGCTGCTTACCTTCCAGCAGGTCGAGAGCGCATTCCGGATCGGCGGGCGGGCCCAGGTGGGTGCAGCCGCGCGGACAGTCCTCGATGGCGTCGGCCAGATCGGAGAAGGCGGCGATCACGTCGTCGGGTGTGATGTGGGCCAAGCCGAACGATCGCACGCCGGGCGTGTCGACCACCCAGCCATCGCCGGGCAACGGCAGCGCCACCGACTGGGTGGAGGTGTGGCGCCCCTTCCCGACCCCCGACACCTCACCGACCGCGCGCTCGGCGTCGGGAACCAGCCGGTTCACCAGGGTGGACTTGCCCACCCCCGAATGCCCGATGAACGCGGTCAGCTTGTCGTCGAGTAGCTCCAGCACCGGTTCCAGGGGATCCTCGATGCCCGCGTAGACGATGGTGAGATCCAGATCCTCGAAGGCCGAGGCGAATTCGGAGTCGGCGGCCAGATCGTGCTTGGTGAGGCACAGGATCGGTTGCAGCCCACCGACATACGCCGCCACCATGGCCCGCTCCACGAACCCGGTGCGCGGCGGCGGATCGGCCAGCGCCACCACGATGAACAACTGCTCGGCATTGGCCACCACCACCCGCTCGAACGGGTCGGTGTCATCGGCGGTGCGGCGCAAGACCGTTCGCCGTTCGGCCACCCGCACGATGCGGGCCAGGGTGTCGGGCTTGCCGGACAGGTCGCCGACCAGATCCACCTGGTCGCCGACCACGATCGGGGTCCGGCCCAGTTCGCGCGCCCGCATGGCGACCACGCCGCGCTCGGGATCCCCGTCCAGCACGCACCCCCAGCGGCCGCGGTCCACCGAAACCACCATGGCCGCTTCGGCATCCAGATGTTGCGGCCGGGTCTTGGTGCGCGGGCGCGAGCCCTTGCCCGGGCGCACCCGGACATCGGACTCGTCGTACTCGCGGCGCCTCAGCGTCCTGCTCCCGGCTCGCCGGCGTGGTCCGCTCCGGCCAGCATGCTCTCCCACAACTCGACGAATCCGGGCAGCGTCTTGGCGGTGGTGCCGATGTCCTCGATCTCCACGCCGGGGGTGACCAGGCCGATGATCGCGCCCGCGGTGGCCATCCGGTGGTCGGCGTAGGAACGCCACTGCCCGCCGGTGAGCGGGTTCGGCACGATGGCCAGCCCGTCCTCGGTCTCGCTGACCTTGCCGCCGAGCCGGTTGATCTCGGTGGCCAGCGCGGCCAGCCGGTCGGTCTCGTGGCCGCGCAGATGCGCGATGCCGCGCAGTCGCGACGGCGAATCCGCCAGGGCCGCAAGGGCGGCCACGGTCGGGGTCAGCTCGCCCACGTCGTGCAGGTCGATGTCGATGCCCGCCAAGCGCTCCGGGCCGCGCACGGTGAGCACGCTGTCGAAGATCCGGGCCTCCGCGCCCATCCGGACCAGGATCTCGCGGATCACGTCGCCGGGCTGGGTGGTGTAGCGGGGCCAGTGCGGGATGCTCACCTCGCCGCCGGTGACCGCGGCCGCGGCCAGGAACGGGGTGGCGTTGGACAGGTCCGGCTCCACGTCCCAGTCCACCGCGCGGATCGGGCCGGGCGCGACGGTCCAGGTCTGCGCCTTGCGCGGATCGTTGGGGGCGTCGACGCGAACGTCGGCCCGGCGCAGCATCTCCACGGTCATCTCGATGTGCGGCATGGACGGCAGCGCCGCGCCGTCATGGTTCACGGTGACACCCTGCTCGAACCGCGCCGCCGACAGCAGCAGGCCGGACACGAACTGCGAGGAACCCGACGCGTCGATGGTGACCGGCCCGCCGCGCAGGGAACCCATCCCGTGCACCACGAAAGGCAGCTGGTTGCCGTCGATATCGAGGCCCAGCGCCCGCAGCGCGTCCAGGATGGTGCCGAGCGGCCGCGCCCGCGCCTGCTCGTCGCCGTCGAAGGCGACGTCGCCGCGCGCCAGCGCCGCCACCGGCGGCAGGAACCGCATGACCGTGCCCGCGAGCCCGCAATCGACCATGGCGCTGCCGAATTCGGCGGGCGGCGTGACGGCCAGCGTGGTGCCGTCGCCCTCGATCCCGGCGCCCATGGCGCGCAGCGCCGCGATCATCAGATCGGTGTCCCGGCTGCGCAGCGCTCCGGTGATGGTGGACGGCCGATCCGCCAGCGCGGCGAGGATCAGCGCCCGATTGGTAATGGATTTGGACCCGGGCAGGGTCACCGAAGCGTGGACGGGAACTCGGACATGGGGCGCGGGCCAGAAAGTCACAATGCCTATCCTCCCAAATGGCCGGGGTCTCGGGGGCCGCACGTCCCGTTCTCGCCCGGACCGCAACCCTCGACGTATACGTATACGAGTACGTATGCTGGGTGGGTGATCGATCCCATCAGCCTGGTAATCGGTGGCGCGCTGGTCGGCGGCGGCTGGCTCGCGGGCCGATTCGGTTCCCGCCGCACCAAGTCCGAGCAGTCGAGTCCAGCGCTCTGCGGCTGCGGCCACGACCTGGCCCTGCACGACCGCGAAGCGGGCCACTGCCACGCCGAGAACTTCCGCAAGACCGGGGCGGGCATCAAAGCCTGGGCGCGTTGCAACTGCCGGCGCTACACCGGCCCGACCCCGCTCGAGGAGTTCTTCGCCGCGCCGCCCTTGCCGCCCACCTCTTGACGGACAATGCCGGCCCCCGTAGGGACCGGCATTGCCGCGGTTGAGGTTTCGCCTACTTGGCGCGACCGTGCACCAGCGGCACGATCTTGCGGAGCAGCTTCATGGTGCGGTCGGTGCGGGTGTAGGACAGCAGCGCCATGCCCGGAATCGTGAAGCGCTGCACCGCGATCGAGTGCGGGCGGGCGAATTCCAGTAGGCCGGGGGCGCCGTGGATGCGGCCGATGCCGGAGTCGCGGACACCGCCGAAGGGCAGTCCGGAGATGGCGGCGTAGGACAGCACCGAGTTCACCGAGGTGCAGCCGACCTCCAGTCGCCGGGCGATCTCCATGCCCTGCTTCTTGGAGTAGACCGCGGAGCCCAGGCCGTACTTGCTCTTGTTGGTGAGCTCCACGGCCTCGTCCACGCCGCTGACGGTGCGGATGGTGACGGTCGGGCCGAAGGTCTCCTCGCACACCGCTTCCGAGGACTCGTCCACGTCGACCAGGATGACCGGGTCGATGAAGGAGCCCTTGACGGACTCGGGGCCGCCGAGCACCGCGGTGCCGCCGTTCTTCAGCGCGTCCTCGATGTGCCGGCGCACGATGTCGACCTGGCTCGGCATGGTCATCGGCCCGTAGGAGGCCTTGTCGTCGGAGCCGGGCTTGATGTCGGTGAGGATGCGCTTGACCTCGGCCACGAACTCGGTGGCGATGGACTTGTCCACGTAGACACGCTCGACGCCCGCGCAGGTCTGGCCGGAGTTGGCGGTGGCGCCCCAGGCGACGGCGTCGGCGGCGGCCTTGATGTCGGCGTCCGCGGCCACGATCACCGCGTCCTTGCCGCCGCATTCCAGCAGCACCGGGGTGAGCGACTCGGCGGCCGAGGCCATGATCTTCTTACCGGTCGCGGTGGACCCGGTGAACGCCAGCTTGTCGACGCCGGACTTCACCAGCGCGGCGCCGGTGGCCCCGTAGCCGTTGACGGTGATGAACACCCCGTCCGGCAGCTCCGGGTTCGCCTCGGCGAACGCCTTGGCCACGAAATTGCCGATGCCGGTGGAGAATTCGCTCGGCTTGAACACCACGCAGTTGCCCGCGGCCAGCGCGTAGGCGATGGAGCCGTTGGGGGTGTAGACCGGGTAGTTCCAGGGGCCGATGACCCCGACCACGCCCAGCGGGCGGTATTCCAGGTGCGCGGCGAAGTTGGCCATGAACGCGCCGGGCGCGACCTTGCGCGGCTTGAGCACCTTCTCGGCGTTGGAGGCGGCCCACTTGATGTGCTCGAGCGCCAGCATGAGCTCGAGGAAGGCGTCGTCGAGCGGTTTGCCGTTCTCGGCGTGGATGAGCTCGCACAACTCGTCGGACTTCTCGACCAGCTTGCTGCCCCAGCGCAGGACGTGCTTCTTGCGCTCGGCGTAGCTCAGCGCACCCCAGGTGGCGGCGGCGGTGCGGGCTTTGGCGACGGCAGCGCCCACGGCCGCCTCATCATCGATCCGGTAGGTGGCGAGGGCCTCGCCGGTGGCAGGGTTGACGGAAGTCAGCGTCTCGGCCTGATCGAGCGGGGCGGCTTCGGTTGCAGTCATGGTGCGGCGATCCTCTGGATGAGAGTGTGATGAGACGAACGTCTCACACCGTCCAAGTGATGTCAATTGCCATCACATTGATGGCGATTCATTTCCGGTGAGTGTCACAGGGCGGTGGCAGCATGGTCGGCATGTGCGGTAGATACGCGACCACGACGAATCCCGCGAAGCTGGCCGTCGAGCTCGACGCCATCGACGAGACCGGCGACCGGGGATTCGACCCCAACTACAACGTGGCCCCCACCAACCAGGTGCTCACCGTGGTCGAACGCCATGACCGCGACCACCCGGAAGACCCGGCGGCCCTGCGCATCCGGGCCATGCGCTGGGGCTTGATCCCGCCCTGGACCAAGACCGCCGAACCGGGCGTCCCGGTGAAGGGCAAACCGCTCTTCAACGCCCGCGCCGACAAGGCCGCCACCACCGCCTCCTTCCGGGACGCGGTGAAGAAGCGCCGCTGCCTGGTGCCGATGGACGGCTGGTACGAGTGGGTCACCGAGGCGGGCGGCACCGGTAAGGCCGTCAAGCGCCCGTACTTCATGTCCCGCGCCGACGGCGGCCGCCTCTATATGGCGGGTCTCTGGTCGGTCTGGCACGACCGCGATCAGGGTGACGCCGCACGGCCGCTGCTGTCCTGCACGATCCTGACCACCGACGCCGTCGGCGATCTCACCAAGGTCCACGACCGCATGCCGCTGCCCATGCCGCGCGAGCACTGGGCGGCCTGGCTGGACCCGGACCACCCGGCCCCGGAGGAACTGCTGGAAACGCCTGCCGCCGCGGCGGTTTCGGACATCGTGATCCGGGAAGTGCCGTCGCTGGTGAACAGCGTCAAGAACAACGGCCCGGAGCTGTTGGCGGCGGTGGACGAACAGGCCGGTCAGATCGGCTTGATCTGACCGGCCCGCGCGGCGTTCGATACCGCCTACTTGCACTTGACCGTCGGCAGGCCGATATTCAGCACGCACCGCAAGGTCTCGGCCGTCGAGTCGATCATCTTGGTGATCATGCCGCCGCCGAGCTGCTCGGCCTTCTCCACCTTCTCGTCCTTCTTCGGCTGCGCGCCGCCGCCCGGCGCGCCCGGGTCGGGGAAGCTGGGTCCCTGCGGCGCGACGGGAACGTTGAGGGGCTCGGCCGTCGCGGTGACGACCGTCAACGGGCCCGCGCCCAGCGCCATGATCAGTGTTCCGGCGGCGACAGCCGTGCCAATGCGCCGATAGCGAGACATAACCGCATCACATCCTCGGGTTCGAATCGGACCTTGCGGACTGCACACGTTCACAACAACCTCACTGCTCGCTCCCCAGTAACTCACAGAAAACCGCCGGGATAGTGAAATGACAGTGCCCCCGCCGCGTCCTCGCGGTGGGGGCACTGTCGAATCGGTTGTCGCCGGTCAGACCGTCGCGGGATCCGCCTTCGCGGCGGCCTCGTCGCGGGCCTGGATGCCGCCCGCGGTCCGCAGCGGCACCTCCTTCCAGAACAGCACCAGGATGAAGGCGATCAGCGCGACCGCGGTGGCCGCCAGGAACACCCGGTCCATGGACTTGGCGAAGCCCTCCTTGAACGGATGCGCCAGGGTCGGGTCCAGCTTCTGGATGACCGAGCTGTCGTTGAGCACCTGGTTCGCGACCGCCGGATCCTTGGCGACCAGGCCCTTGGCGACCTGCTTGTCGACCGGGTTGTCGCTGGTCATGCCGTCCTTGATGGCCTGCACGTAGGCGGGCTGCTGGGCGGCGGACTCGAGCGAGCCGGTGATGTTCGGGGCGAGCTGGGTGAACAGCACCGACAGGAACACCGCCACACCCAGGGTGCCGCCGATCTGCCGGAAGAAGGTCGCCGCCGCGGTGGAGACGCCCATGTCCTTGGGCGGCAACGCGTTCTGCAGCGCCAGGGTCAGCGGCTGCATCAGGTTGCCCAGGCCGAAGCCGGTGATCGCCATGAAGATCATGACGATCCACAGCTTGGTGTCGGCCGAGACCAGGTGCAGCAGGAACAGGCCCGCGGTGAGCAGTCCGGCGCCGACCGGCGGGAAGTACTTGTAGCGTCCGGTCCGCGAGATCAGCTGACCCGCCAGGATCGAGCCGGTCATCATGCCCGCCACCAGCGGCAGCATCAGCAGACCCGCCTTGGTCGGGCTCGCGCCCTGCACCACCTGCAGGTACTGCGGCAGCAGGGTGATGCCGCCGAACATGGCCGCGCCGACCACCACCGAGATGAGCACGCCCAGGGCGAAGGTGGAGTTCTTGAACATGCGCAGCGGGATCAGCGCCGCGTCGCCCTGCTTGGCCTCGACGGCGATGAAGCTCAGCACGCCGATCGCGCCGAGGGCATAGCAGAGAATGGCGTGTCCACTGGTCCAACCCCATTCGCGGCCCTGCTCGGCGATCACCAGCAGCGGCACCAGGCCGACGATCAGCGCCGAGATGCCCATCCAGTCGATGGCCACCTTGGTGCTGGGACGCTTGGGCAGCTTGAGCACGCGGGTCACCACGGCCAGCGCGAGGATGCCGATCGGCACGTTCACCAGGAACACCCAGCGCCAGCCGGTGACGCCCAGGATCTGGTCGGTGCCCGAGAGCAGGCCGCCGATGACCGGGCCCACCACGCTGGAGGTGCCGAACACGGCCAGGAAGTAGCCCTGGTAGCGGGCGCGTTCGCGCGGGGACACGATGTCGCCCATGATGGTCAGCGCCAGCGACATCAGACCGCCCGCGCCCAGGCCCTGGAAGGCGCGGAAGGCGGCCAGCTGGTACATCGAGGTCGCCATCGAACAGGCCAGCGAACCGGCCACGAAGATGGTGATGGCGGCCAGGTAGAACGGCTTGCGGCCGTACATGTCCGACAGCTTGCCGTAGAGCGGGGTGGCCAGCGTCGAGGTGATCAGGTAGGCGGTGGTGACCCACGCCTGCGCCGAATAGCCTTGCAGCTCATCGGCGATGGTGCGGATGGAGGTCGACACGATGGTCTGATCGAGGGCGGCCAGCAGCATGCCCATCATCAGGCCGCTCATGATCACCAGGATCTGCTTGTGGGTGAAGCCGGCCGAATTGACTTCCGGCTCCGCCGCTGTCGCTTGGGTTGTCACGAATTGCTCTCCGCGGGTTCGTAATAGGAATTCAGGTCTTTGTGGGCCGCGATATCGGCCAGCATGCGCTGCCGGGTCCCCTCGTAGCCGTCGACGAAGCGATGCAGCAGCCGGGAGAAGACCTCCCGTTCGCCGGGGGTCCAGTCGGTGAGCATGTCGCGCAGCGAGTCGTTGCGGCGGGCCCGGATCTGGGCGGCCACGGAGCGTCCGGCGGCGGTCACGTCCAGCACGCTGGCGCGGCCGTCGGCGGGGTCGGCGCGGCGTTCGATGAGTCCGCGCTTGACCAGGCTCGCGACCTGGCGGCTGATGGTCGAGGCGTCGGAGTAGAGGGCCTCGGCGAGCGCGCCCGAGCGTTTCGGGCCGCCGTGGATCAGCTGGAACAGGATGCTGAACGCGGCCGGTTCGATCTCGCCCCCGGTGAGGGCCGAGATCTGCGCGTTGGTGCGGTCGCGCAGCTTGGTGAGCCGGGCGATCTCGTAGGCGATGGCATCGACAAGGCCGTCGTCGATGTCGGTGCTGGTCGCCGGGTCATCGTCGGTCACGGTCGGTCTCACCTCCTTGCGTCGGGCAATTGCTTGTAAAAGGCAACTAGTTGTACGGCGCAAGTATTCCGACATAGTTGTCACTTGGCAAGGGATTTCCGGAGGTTGTGTCTCCGCTCACGAGGGAATCGGACAAATCGCCCAGAAATCGGCAGGTCAGACCACCGCGACCGCCGCGGTCACCGCCCCCGTCAGCCGCACCAGATCCGCGGGCGCGAGCTCGATCTCCAGCCCGCGCTTACCCGCGCTGCACAGCACCCGATCCCACTCCAGCGCCGAGGCGTCGACCACCGTCGGCAGCCGCTTCTTCTGCCCCAGCGGCGAAATCCCGCCCAGCACATAGCCGGTCGTGCGCTCGGCCTTGGCCTTGTCCGCCATCGCCGCCTTGCCGCCGCCCAGCGCCGCGGCCGCCGCCTTCAGCGACAGCGTGGCCGGCACCGGCAGCACCGCCACCGCGAGCCCGCCCGAACCCAATTCGATCACCAGCGTCTTGAAGATCTGCCCGGCGCTCACCCCGACCTCGGCCGCCAGCGCGTCCACCGCCTCCGCCCCGTACGAATCACTGCGCGGGTCATGGGTATACGCGTGCACCCGGTGCGCCACCTTCGCCTGCACCAGGGCCTTGATCGCGGGAGTGGAAGCGGCCATGCGGCTCACCCTAGACACCGTGCGCAAGCCGTTTTCACCGCGTGGGGAACAGCCGGAGCGTTCACCCTGTTGCATGCGATACGCGCTTCTCGGCAACCGCCGGGCCCACGGCCGGGAAGCACTCGATCCCATGACCAAGGAGGAGTCGGTGTCCGTTCTGCTCGAGGAGCGCCCAACCGGTTTCCGGGCCGAATCCCTGTTCGCGGTAGATTCAATTGCTACGGCGATCGAAGGGATTAGCGTGACGAGCGACGACGACATGGTCGATCGCCGGCGTGATGACGATGCGGACAGCATCGACGCCGGTGAGGACCAAGCGGTCGACTATGACGACGAAGTGAGCGAATCCGGGGCCAGGAGCTCCGAATCGACGGCCGAACTGGCCGCCCGGTTCGAACGCGACGCGCTGCCGCTGCTGGACCAGCTCTACGGCGCGGCCCTGCGCATGACCCGCAACCCGGCCGACGCCGAGGACCTGGTGCAGGAGACCTTCGCCAAGGCCTACCAGGGCTTCCGTTCCTTCCGTGAGGGCACCAACCTGCGGGCCTGGCTGTACCGCATCCTCACCAACACCTACATCAACTCGTACCGGAAGAAGCAGCGCCAGCCCGCGCAGTATCCGACCGACGAGATCACCGACTGGCAGCTCGCCGCCACCGCCGAACACACCTCCCAGGGCCTGCGCTCCGCGGAGATGGAGGCGCTCGAGGCGCTGCCGGACGACGACATCAAGGCCGCTCTGCAGTCGCTGCCGGAGGAATTCCGGATGGCGGTGTACTACGCCGACGTGGAGGGCTTCCCCTACAAGGAAATCGCCGAGATCATGGGTACTCCCATCGGTACTGTCATGTCCCGCCTGCACCGGGGCCGCAAGCAGCTCAAGGGCCTGCTCGCGGACGTGGCGCGGGAACGTGGATTCAACCGGTCGGGCAGCGATGCGGCGCGCGAGGAGGTCACCCAGTGAGCGACGAGATGGAAGAACTGGACTGCTCGGCGGTGCTCGCCGATGTCTGGCTGCTCCTGGACAACGAGTGCGACGAGACCGTGAAGGCGCGGTTGCGGCAGCACATCGACCGGTGCTCGCCGTGCGTCGAGGCCTACGGCCTGGAGGAGAAGCTCAAGTCGCTGCTGAACCGCAAGTGTGGCGGCGACCGCGCGCCGGACTCGCTGCGCCAGCGGCTGACGATGGAGATCCGGACCAGCTACACGGTCATCCAGGGCCGGACCGAATCGGCCGAATAGGACACCCGATACACAGCTGAGCGGCACCCTTCCCCTGGTGGGAAGTGGTGCCGCTCAGCAGTTTTCGAGCTTATCGAAGCAGCTCAGGCGTTCGGCCGCTTGCCGTGGTTGGCGGCATTCTTCTTGCGGCCACGCTTCTTACGTCCACGCTTACCCATAGGTAATCTCCCTTCAGTCGGTCGCCATTCTTTCACGCGTGATCTGCTGTACCTTCAGGGGCTACAGGTCACTCGAAAGCGAGAGGTGTTCATGGCTGAGGAAGTGCTGGCCGAGATGGTGTCGACCGTGCAGGAGATCCTGGTCTCCGTGGGCGACGAAGTGAAGGCCGACGATCCGGTGGTCATGCTCGAGTCGATGAAGATGGAGATCCCGGTCATCGTCGAGGGCCCCGGCACCGTGGCCTCGATCAACGTCAAGCCCGGCGACGTCCTGCAGCCCGGCGACCTGATCGCCGTCATCTCCTGAGTGCGAGCCCCCGCCCGCTCCTGACGCATCCTCGCCGTGTCGCGTGGGAACATACACCCGACGTGGGAACAGAGGAGTGTGGGTGAATGTCGACCCTGAGTGAGCTACTGGCCGAGCACACCGATCTACCGGGCGCGGCCGTCGACCATTTGCAGCGGGTGGTGGGGGATTGGCAGCTGCTGGCGGATCTGTCCTTCGCGGATCTGCTGCTCTGGGTGGGCACCGGACCGGTGACCGAGGGCGCGGAGGTGGTCTGCGTGGCCCAGTGCCGCCCCACCACCGCCCCCACCGTGCACCAGGAGGACCTGGTCGGCAGCTACGCCACCAAAGAGGCGAATCCGCATGTGTTCGAGGCCCTGCTGGACGCCGATATCCAGCGCTTCGAAGCGGACACCGCCCTGACCGGGGTCTATCACCCGCATCCCGTGCACGCCATGCGCGAGGCGATTCCGGTGCGGGTCGGCGACGACATCATCGCCGTGCTCGGCCGCGATACCGACACCCAGCGCCGCAAGATGCGGTCCAGTCTCGAGATCGCGTACATGTCCTGCGCCGACGACCTGTGCCAGATGGTCGCCGACGGCACCTGGCCGGCGCTCGAGGACCGCACCGGCTCGCATTCCAGCCCGCGCGCGGGCGACGGCTTCATCCGTCTCGACACCGAGGGCACCGTCGTCTACGCCAGCCCCAACGCGCTGTCGGCGTATCACCGCATGGGCTTGCAGAACGATCTGGTCGGCCAGGACCTGGCGCTGACCACCCGCTCGCTCATCACCGACCCGTTCGACGCGCAGGAGGTGGTCGGCGACATCCAGGCGGCCCTGGCCGGAAAGGGCGGGCGCCGAATGGAAGTCGAGGCGCGCGGCGCCACCGTACTGCTGCGCACCCTGGTGCTGCGCCCGCACGGCGAGCTCGGCGGCGCGGCCGTGCTGGTCCGCGACGTGACCGAGGTGAAGCGCCGCGACCGCGCGCTGCTGTCCAAGGACGCGACCATCCGCGAGATCCACCACCGGGTGAAGAACAACCTGCAGACGGTGGCCGCGCTGCTGCGCCTGCAGGCCCGCCGCACCGAGAACGAGGAGGCCCGCCTGGCGCTGACCGAATCGGTCCGCCGGGTCACCTCCATCGCGTCCGTACACGAAATGTTGTCCATGTCGGTTGACGAAGAGGTCGATCTGGACGAGGTGGTGGACCGCCTGCTGCCGATCATGGCCGACGTGGCGACCGTGCACACGGCCCGCATCAAGGTGCGCCGGGCCGGCTCGCTGGGCGTCTTCTCCGCCGAACGCGCCACCCCGCTGGTCATGGTGCTGACCGAGTTGGTGCAGAACGCCATCGAGCACGCCTTCGACGCGGGTGAGAACGGTACGGTCACAATCCGTTCCGAGCGATCGGCGCGCTGGCTCGACGTCATCATCAGCGACGACGGCCGCGGCCTGCCCGACGGCTTCAGCCTGGAGGCCTCCGACCGGCTGGGCCTGCAAATCGTCCGCACACTGGTCACGGCGGAATTGGGCGGCTCGATCGGACTTCACCCGGGAGCCGATGTCGGAACCGACGCGGTACTGCGAGTTCCGCTCGGCCGGCGCTCCGCGCGCTGAAATATCAACTTCGACGCATAAGTTCGGGCGTGCGCTGAAAAGCCGCGCCCGAACTTTCGTTCGACGGTGAATCCTGTTGAGTGGGAATTGCACCGGAGAATTCTCGTGCGGGGGTTCGGGGCGGAGCCCCGGAGATCCGCTCAGCGGGTTCGGGGGCTCGAGTCGGCCCAGACACACTGAAGCCCGGCACCTGTGTTGGTGCCGGGCCGAATTGCGTTGCGGCCCCGAGGCTGGGTTGGGCCGTAACGCCTTGTCGTCTAGGTGGTTAGACGACGCTGCGGGTGCGCGTGCGCGCGTTGCGACGCTTCAGCGCGCGACGCTCGTCCTCGCTCATTCCACCCCACACGCCGGCATCCTGGCCCGACTTCAGGGCCCAGGAAAGGCAGTCAGCGGTGACCGGGCAGCGAGCGCAGACCAGCTTGGCATCGGCAATCTGCGCGAGCGCCGGACCACTGTTACCCACCGGGAAGAACAGCTCGGGGTCCTCGTCGCGACAGATGGCCTTGTGGCGCCAGTCCATTCCTCTGCTCCTTTGCTAGGGCGCGCACGGCGCTGCCCCTCGGGTTTGTGGTCCGTTCACTTGTGCGACTCGAATGTTTCCGCACGGTTGCTTGTGAATGCTTTCACGAACACCGTAGATGTCAATAGATACCTGGTGCACCGTGGGGAAGCTCACGCTGTAAGACCCCTACATGGGGGTCCGCCGTGTCATTTGTACTCGGTCGAGCGGGTTTTCGCAGCGCAACAAACAGTTTTCTCAGGTGTGTCGAGCCGGTTAGGGCTTCGGCGCGACCACATCGAGGATATCCGGGACCGCTGTGAAATTCACCATGTTGCGTCGACCGATGAAGTCGCCGTCGATTTGCAACCCGATCGGTTCTTCCGCCGTGACGGTTACGCCCGGAACGTCGTCCTCGCGAAACAATGTGTGGCCCTTGGGATCACCCTGGGCCGCCAGCAACTGTCTCGCGACCATCAGGGTGGGCAGGACACCCATGGTGCGCATGGCAAACACCCCGAGACCGGATTCGAAGGTGGTCCCCGGGTTGGTGACCACGGGCGTGTTGTCGAGATAGGTCCAGGGACTGGCGTTGGTCACGAATGCGTAATGCACATCCGTGACCGGTTCGTGACCTGGAATGTCCAAGGTCACTTGCGGGGCACGGCGTTTGGCGCGGAAGAACTGCTTGACCGTGGTGCGCAGATAACGAGCCGGCGTAGCCGACTTGCCCTTCGCGCGCTTCTCGTCGATGGCCTCGCACACATCCGCGTCCAGACCCACCCCGGCGCTGAAGCAGAACCAGCGATCGTCGGCCACGCCCAGACCGATGCGGCGGTCCGCGCTGTCGGCCACCAGATCGATGAGCTGATTGGTGGCGGTCACCGGATCCGGCTCGATGCCGAGCGAGCGCGCGAACACATTCGCCGAACCGCCCGGGATGATGCCCAGCCGCGGCAGCCATTCGCGCTGCGGCTGCCCGGGCAGCGGGAGGAAGCCGTTGATGGTCTCGTTCACGGTGCCGTCGCCGCCGTGCACCACGATCAGATCCATCCGGCTGTCGGCGGCCCAGGCCGCCAATTCGGCGGCGTGCCCGCGGCGCTCGGTCTGGCGGACGGTGAGTTCGGTGCGGCTTTCCAGTGCGTGGGCCAAGAGATCGCGAGTGGACCGAGTGGTCGAAGTGGCATTCGGGTTCACGATCAGCAGCGTCCGCACGGTGCCATTCTGCCTCCGCTTCGCTCCGGCTGGTTCGCGGCCCCGAAGTCTCGTTCTTGCCTCCTCCGCTCCTCCGCTTCGCTCCGTCGCTCCGTCAGTCCAGAACGAGACGGCCGCGAACCTTCCAGTGCCAGTTCCCAACTGGTCAGGTGCGGTGCGGGTGCGCTCGCCAACGACGCTCGGTCGTAGGCTGGGGGCGTGGCTGAGCAGAACCAGGGCGAGAGCAAGTCGGCGGGCGACACCGGGGGCGGGACCGCGCAGGCCGGGGGCGTGCCCGCGACCGTGCGCGTCGCGGGCGCGCTGGTCGCGCTGGAGGGCGCGGCCGGGCTGGTGGCGATGGTCATCCTGATCGTCGTCGGCCTGAACGGCGAGGCGCAGAGCGCGAAGAACAGCTATCTCACCGCCGGGTACGCGGCGATCCTCGGCGGCGCGGTGCTGGCGGCGGGGCTCACCCTCATGCGCGGCAAGCGGTGGGGGCGGGCGCTGGCGACGTTGACCCAGCTGTTGCTGCTGGGTGTCGCGTATTACATGTTCACCTCGGGGCGGCCCGAATTCGGGACGCCGCTGGGATTGCTGGCGCTGGGCACCCTGGGCGCGTTGTTCGCGCCCGCCTCGGTGAAGTGGATGGCCGAGGGGTACGGCTCGGACGCGGAGTAGCGCCGCAAACCCGGCTCGATGGCCGCTGAACCGACTTTTGGACGCTCGCCCACCTCCCTGGGTGAGCGAGCGCTTTCCCGGGGCTGACGGCCCTCAGTCGTCGGCGTGCGTCGCGAGCCGCGCCAGGGGAGAGCCGGACAGCCGGTAGCCGGTCCACTCGTGCTGATGCTCGGCCCCGATGGACTCGTAGAAGTCGATGCTCGGGGTGTTCCAGGTGAGGACCGACCAGTCCACCCGGGCGTACCCCTGCTCGACGGCCTCGCGGGCCAGCGTCGCCAGCAGGCTCTTGCCCAGCCCGCGCTTGCGCGCCTCCGGCTTGACGTAGAGATCCTCCAGGTAGATCCCGTGCACGCCCTTCCAGGTGGAGTAGTTGAGGAACCAGATGGCGCAGCCCACCACGCCGTGATCGCTCTCGGCGACATGGGCGTACAGCGCGGGCGTGGGCCCGAACAGCGCGGTCCGCAGCTGCTCCTCGGTGAGCGTGCACTCCTCGGGAGCCTTCTCGTACTCGGCCAGGTCGTGGACGAGACCCACCAGCGCGGGGACGTCGTCGGGTGTGGCGCGGCGGATCATGCGGGGGCCCCTTCCATCGGGTCGAGCGGCGCGACCAGGTTGTGCGCGAGCACGGTTCGCGCTTGGTGATCGTGTCCCAGCACCGTAACCGCGGCGGTGGACAGGAAGAACCGGCGGCCCTCGGTCACCTCGAACTCGGCCCAGCGGGCGATCAGGGCGCGCGAGAAATGGCCGTGCCCGACCAGCACCACGTCGCGGGTGGCGAGTTCGGGGATGACGGTGGCCAGGACGTGGTCGGCGCGTTTGCGGACGTGGTCGGCGGTCTCGCCTTCGGGAACCTCCCCGGTCCAGATGGTCCAGCCGGGCGACATCCGCTGGATCTCGGGTGTGGTCAGGCCCTCGTATTCGCCGTAATCCCACTCCACCAGATCATCGTCGACGATGACCTGGCCGAGCCCCGCCAGCTCCGCGGTCCGTAGCGCCCGCTGCCGGGGGCTGCAGAGCACCAACGGGTTCGACAGCTCCAGGTCGTACAGGAGTCTCCCGGCCGCCCGCGCCTGCGCCTCCCCGAGCTCGGTGAGCGGTACGTCGGTGCGCCCGGTGTGGCGGCGCGCGGCCGACCAGTCCGTCTCCCCGTGTCGAAGCAATACCAGCCGGAATTCGCCACCACTCATGAATCGATCATGCTCCACAACTGCCGTCCCGGTGGCATACGTGTACCTCAGAGGCGGGCGCCGACTCCGTACACCTGGGCGCCGCGGCGTTCCAGGAACATGGTTCCCGACACCCCCAGCGAGATCGGTTCCTTGTGATAGTCGCTGCGCTGCAGCGGGATTCGCGAGAGCTGGGCGCCGGTGGCGGGATCCAGCACGGCCAGCCCGTCCGGGATCGGGGCGATCAGCTGGCCGGACATCATCGCCGCGGTGCCGAGCACATTGTGCGTGCCCCACAGCGGGTCCAGGGTGGAGAGGTTCAGCGCGACCAGCGCCTCACCGGTGAAGACGAAGAAGCCCGACGACAGCCGCGCCACCATGGCGGTGTCGGAGAACGGCGGCATCTGGTGGGTGGCGACCAGATTGCCGTTCACGTCGTAGAGCGCGAGAACCGGTGTGGTGGACGCGGTTCCGGGCAGGTAGAGCGCGATCCTGGTGTCGGACACCGCGATCACCTTCGCCCCGTCGACCGCGCCGCCGGGCTCGGTCAGCACGTGCGAGCTGTACTCCTCCGGCGTGGTGCCGTCCTTGGGCGCCGGATTGAGGATGCTCAGCCGCGCGGCCGCCTCGTTCGGGCAGCGCTCCAGCACCGCCACCCGGCTCGGCGCGGAGCTCGCCGAGACCAGGGTGCAGCCGCTGCGGGGCTGGGTGTGCGGGTTCACCGGGGCGTCGACATAGCCGTACTCGAGGGTGCGGACCATGTCCGAACGCCACAGTTCCAGCCGCTTCGGCCCCTGCGCGAGCATGTAGGTGCTGTCGGGGCTGAGGGTGACCCGGTCGTCCATGTAGCTGGACCGGGCCGCGACCCGAGATCCGTTCTCCGCGTTGAGCAGTGTGGTCTGACTGCATCCGCGCTGATCCCGGTAGGTGGCGATGACCGTGCCGAACTGGACCTCCACCGCGCACAGCGGCAGATCCCGCTCATAGGTCCAGACCTGCTCGCCGGTGCGGGGATCGCGCCCCGACACCGTGCCGCCGTCGGCGGTGACGGCCACGCCGCCCACCACCAGCGACCGCTGGGCCGCCCCGTCGGGGGCGTGCCACAGCTCCGAGACCTGCGCGGGCACCGGATCGGTGGAGACCGGCGCGGGCAGGGTACGGGTGGCGGTAGTGGCGTGGGTACCGCGGACACCGCTGGTCAGCACCACGACCGCTGTCGCGATCGCCACCAGAGCGGCGATCGCGACAGCGGTGAGAATATCGGCGCGCGTCCGCCGCTCGGGTGCGAGCACGACAGCGAGAGTAGCCGATCCGAGCGACTAGGCCGAGGCCGCGACCGCGGTGTCGGCGACCGCGACGGCGCCCTCCGCCCCGGCCTCGGTCTTCTTGCGCCGCGTCCGCTTCACCGGGGCCGCCTCGGAACCGCTTGCCGCGGCACCCGACTCGACGGCCTCGACCTCGGACTTCGCCGCCGCCTTGACGGCCTTGCGAACCCGCTTCTTCGGCGCCTCCGCCTCGGCCACGACCTCACCGTTCGCGGCGGTGGACCGCTTCGCCCCGGCCTTGGCCTTGGCGGGCGCGGCCTTCGCGGCGGTCGACTTCGCCGTGTCGTCGGCGGTCGACTTCGCGGCGGAGTCGGCAGCCTGGGCCGCGACCTTGCGAGTCCGCTTGGCCGGAGCCTTCTTCGGCGCTTCGACCGCCTCCGCGGGAGCCGCGTCGGCAGCGGTCTCCACGACAGCGGCGGATTCGACGGCGGCGGATTCGGCCGCGGCCTTGCGAGTGCGCTTGCGCGGCGCGCTCTTCGGAGCCTCGGCGGCTTCCTCCGCGACGACCGCGACGGCGGCCTTGGCGCGGCTCGCCCGCTTCTTCGGCGCGGCCATCGCGACCTCACCCTCGGCCGCGACCGCCGCGTCGGCGGCGGAACCGTTTGTGCCGGTGGCGGATTCGGTGGTGGCCTTGGCCCGGCCGGCCCGCTTACACGGTGCCGTGGCCTCCGGCGCGGTCTCGGCGACCACGGTGGCCTCGGACTTCACATCCGCCACCGCGCTGTCGGCGGCAGCCACCGAACCAGCCTCGACCGTGGCGCTACCGGCCTCGGCCGTGGCCTTGCGGCGGGTGCGCTTGCGCGGCGCTTCCGCTTCCTGCGCCACGGCCTCGACCGCCACGGCCTGCGGAGTGGCCTCGGCCGCCGAATCCGCGTCGGCCACCGGCGCGGCC
>NZ_JBSGCY010000125.1:0-19329 GCF_053602115.1 Nocardia sp. NPDC004582
GCGTCCCCGGCGTCGGCCTCGGCGGCTCGCGCGTCGGCCTTCGCCCGCGCGGCGGCAGCGGCCCGTTCGGCCGCCTTCCTACCGCCGGTGGTCCGATCAGCCTGTGGCGCAACCAGTTTCCCGGAGGCCGGGTCGGTCGCCGCTGGTGCGGCAGGACTTTCCGGCGGTCGATCGGGGCCGGGCTCGGTCATTGATCCGCGCCGTTCGGGCGGTAGGCGCGCACGGTCTCCGCGGCGGCGATGGCCTTGAGGACCGCCATGGCCTTGTTGCGGGATTCGGTGTCCTCGTACTCCGGGTCGGAGTCGGCGACGATGCCCGCGCCCGCCTGCACGTAGGCGGTGCCGCCTTTGAGCAGCGCGGTGCGGATGGCGATCGCGGTGTCGGCGTCACCGGCGAAGTCGAGGTAGCCGACCACGCCCGCGTACACGCCGCGGCGGGTGGGCTCGAGTTCCTCGATCAACTCCATGGCCCGCACCTTGGGCGCGCCCGACAGCGTCCCGGCCGGGAAGCAGGCCTGGACCGCGTCGAGGGCGACCTTGCCGGCCCGCAGCCGGCCCGAGACCGTGGAGACCAGGTGCATGACGTGCGAGTACCGCTCGACATGCCGGTACTCGGTGACCCGCACGGTGCCCGGCTCGCAGACCCGGCCCAGGTCGTTGCGGCCCAGATCGACGAGCATGAGGTGCTCGGCGTTCTCCTTCTCGTCCTCGAGCAGGCCCTTCTCCAGCAGCAGGTCGTCCTCCTCGGTGGTCCCGCGCCAGCGGGTGCCCGCGATCGGGTGCGTGGTCGCCACGCCGTCCTTCACCGTGACCAGCGATTCGGGGCTGGAGCCGACGATGGAGAACGCGGTCGCGCCGGAGGCGTCCGGGATGTGCATCAGGTACATGTACGGGCTCGGGTTCGAGGCGCGCAGCATGCGGTACAGGTCCAGCGGAGTGCCGTGGTAATCCATCTCGAAGCGCTGCGAGAGCACCACCTGGAACGCCTCGCCCGCCTCGATCTCCTTGACCAGGCGGCGCACGCCCGCGCCGAACTCCTCGGAGGTGCGCTGGCGGCGGTAGTCGGGCTCGGGGCGGTCGAAGACGGAGACGGTGGATTCGGCGGGCGCGGCCAGGGCCTCGGTCATGCGGTCCAGGCGGGCGACCGCGTCATCGTAGGCCTCGTCGACGCGCTCGTCGGTGCCGTTCCAGTTGACGGCATTGGCGATCAGCGTGATCGCGCCCTCGTGGTGGTCGAAGGCGGCCAGGTCGGTGGCCAGCATCAGGACCATCTCGGGGACCTGGAGGTCGTCGACGGCGAGGCTGGGCAGGCGTTCGAGCCGACGCACGGTGTCGTAGCCGAGGTAGCCGACCAGGCCGCCGGTCAGCGGTGGCAGGCCGGGCAGGCGCTCGGTGCGCAGCACGCGCAGCGACTCGCGCAGCGCTTCCAGGGGGTCGCCGCCGACGGGCGCGTCGGCCGGGGTCTGCCCGATCCAGGCGGCCTGGTCGTCGACCACGGTGAGCGCGCTCGGGCTGCCCGCGCCGATGAACGACCATCGCGACCACGAGCGGCCGGTCTCGGCCGACTCCAGCAGGAAGGTGCCGGGCCGGTCGGCGGCCAGTTTCCGGTAGGCGGACAGCGGAGTCTCGGAGTCCGCCAGCACCTTTCGGATCACCGGGACCACGCGGTGATCGGCCGCGAGCGACCGGAACTGCTCCCGGGAGGTGGTGGTGTCGATAGGCAAACCGTGGGCGCCGTGCATTGCCCCATCATTCCAGGCCCACCGGGCGGGATCTAAATCGCGCTCCCCGCCCAGCCGAGCGGGCCGCTGCGGCGAATACCTGAAGCGGTCATCACTGCACTTGCGGCGGTAGCCCGCGGTATCCCCCATTCTCGAGAGGAGTTCAACACAGATGTACCCCTCGCAACCGGTAGCTCCGGAGGGTCCACGGCACGCAGCTCCGCAGATGGCTCCGGGCATCCATCCCGGCCAGCCGCCTCGGATGATGAATATGAACCCCGGCGGGAAGTACTCCGCCATCTCCTCGTTCGTCACGTATGTGAAGGCGCTGGAATCGCTGGATCCGCGCAACTTCCCCGACGAGTACGCCGAGCACACCGACCGCATCAAGGAACTCAAGCCGTTCCTGCGCGCCCACGGCATCCTCGACGTGATGGACATCAAGAACCCGGAGGTCGCCGCCCTGATCGGGGTGTGAGGTCGCACCGACACCACGTGTCGGGGGTGGTTGGGGCTCCGGGGGCCGATCCCCGGACCCCCAAGCAGGACGACAGTTGACGGGCCGGCGGTGGGCACCCGCCAAGCCCGGTGCCCGGCAAGGGATTCCAGTCGAGCGATCACATCGTCCCCAGATAACTCGTGCACGATGAATTGGGGGTAGGGTACGGACATGAAGGTCGGTCAGCTCGCACCCAATTTCGAACTATCGGATCAGTCCGGCACCCCGCGTTCGCTCGAGTCACTGCTCGCGGACGGCCCGGTGGTGCTGTTCTTCTATCCCGCGGCGAATACGCCGGTGTGTACCGCCGAAGCGTGCCACTTCCGGGATCTGGCAACGGAATTCAAGGCCGCCGGAGCGAGCTGCGTGGGCATCAGCGCGGATTCGGTCGAGGTGCAGTCGGGCTTCGCCGCGAAGCAGGGACTGGGATACCCGGTGCTCTCGGACCCGGGCGCCGAGGTCGCGGCCGAGTTCGGCGTGAAGCGCGGCCTACTGGGCGCGCTCGTGCCGGTCAAGCGGACCACCTTCGTGATCGACCCGGATCGGACCGTGGCCAAGGTGATCTCGAGCGAGATGCGCGCCAACGTGCACGCCGACGAGGCCCTGAAGTTCCTGCGCGAACGCTGACTCACCGCTCCGGCTCGGTCCCGGCCGCGCGACCCCGCCGCGTCGGTGCTTCGCCCGCCGACAATTCGGACATACGCTGAGCGCATGACTACGGCCGGCACCGAGCAGGAGCGAAAGTCTTCAACCTTCGTCACGTGGCGCAATCGCATCATTGCCGCGGTGGTGGCCCTGGCGGTGTTGTGGGTGTCCTATTTGATCCTGGCCGCGTTCATTCCACGGTGGTGGGCGCAGCGCCTGGGCGAAATGGTCGGTTCGAGTTTCGCCAAGGGCATCTGGTACGGCCTGTTGATGGGCCTGATATGCACGGCCGCGCCACTTTTCCTGTTCCTGACCGCGGGCCTGTCCTGGCGTAAACGGGCCGGAAAGTTCGTCGCCGGCGGGGCCGCCGTCCTGGCCGTGGTCCTGGCCATCCCGAATTTGATGACGCTGACCATCGTGTGGGGCAACTCCAATGCCGCGCACGCCGGGGAACGCATTCTCGACGTCGACGCCCCGGGATTCCGCGGCGCCTGCCTGGCGGGCGCGATCATCGCCGCCCTGCTGTTCCTGCTGGTCGCATTTCTCTTGGTGCGCAGGCGATTCCGCCGCCACCGCGCCGACAAGCAGCGAAACGAACCGGAAAAGCCGAGCGTGTCGCCGGAAAATCCGGCAAATCCCCCCGAAGTCGGCACGAACTAATTCCGCGCGCAACACGCGTGATCGATGTCACGTCATTCAGCAACACCGTGACTGACGAGCGAAGTCGTGGCAAACTTTGACCTGCGAGTGACTTGTTCGATGCCGCCGCACGGGCTCTCGAACGGTCGGGGACCAACCGTCACTCGGCTGGTACGAGAGGGCGCGCACGGTGACCAAGTCGATGAATCCCCAAGAACAGCGAGCTTGGCGAACCTTGATCGCGCTCACGACCCGGCTTCCCGCCGCATTGGATACCCAGCTGCAACGCGAGTCCGGGATTACCCATTTCGAATACTTCGTGATGGCTCTGCTCTCCGAAGAACCCGATCACCGATTGCAACTGAGCGAGCTCGCGCAAAAGGCAAACGCATCGCTATCACGGCTCTCGCACGTGGTCTCCAAACTCGAACGGCTCGGCTGGGCCCAGCGCATGGCGCTGACCGGGCGCCGCGGGGCCCAGGCCGTGCTCACCGACGCGGGATATCGCAAGGTCAGCGACGCCGGGCCCGGATATCTGGAGTGCGTGCGCGGCCTGGTGTTCGACGGCCTCGACGACGAGCAGACCGAGCAGCTGCTCGAACTCGGGAACACCCTGGTGGCACAGCTCGACAAGGGCATGACCCGCGGGCTCGGCCGCTCGGGGCGGCCCAGCTCGCATCTGGGCTTGGATCCGGCCGAACCCGGCTGAGGGTCAGCCCTCCTCGGACAGCAGCCGATCGCCCCGGGACAGCAGCACGTCGGTGTCGAAGCAGGTGTGGGTGCCGGTGTGGCAGGCCGCGCCCTCCTGGTCGACGATGAGCAGCACGGTGTCGCCGTCGCAGTCCAGCCGCACCTCGTGCACGTACTGGGTGTGGCCCGAGGTCTCGCCCTTGACCCAGTACTGCTGGCGCGAGCGCGAGTAGTAGGTGCCCTTGCGGGTGTCCAGGGTGCGAGCCAGCGCCTCGTCGTCCATCCACGCCATCATGAGCACGTCGCCGGTGCTCTTCTCCTGGGCGATGGCGGCGAACAGGCCGTCGGCGTTGCGCTTGAGGCGCGCGGCGATCGCGGGATCCAGGGCGCTCATCGGACCGTGATTCCTTCCGTGCGCATGGCGTCCTTGACCTCGCCGATGGTGAGGTCGCCGAAGTGGAAGACGCTGGCGGCCAGCACCGCGTCCGCGCCCGCGTGCACGGCCGGGGCGAAGTCGGCGACCTTGCCCGCACCGCCGGAGGCGATGACCGGCACCGTCACCGCGGCGCGCACCGCACGGATCATGGTCAGGTCGAAACCGGCCTTGGTGCCGTCGGCGTCCATCGAGTTGAGCAGGATCTCCCCGACGCCCAGGTCGGCGCCGCGCACGGCCCATTCGACGGCGTCGATGCCGGTGCCGCGCTTGCCGCCGTGGGTGGTGACCTCCCAGCCGGACGGGGTGGGGTCCCCGCCCGCGGGCACGGTGCGGGCGTCGACGGACAGCACGATGCACTGCGAGCCGAACCGCTCCGACATCTCGCGCAGCACCTCGGGGCGGGCGATGGCGGCGGTGTTCACCGACACCTTGTCCGCGCCCGCGCGCAGCAGCCGGTCCACGTCCTCGACGGTGCGCACGCCGCCGCCGACGGTGAGCGGGATGAAGATCTGCTCGGCGGTGCGGGTCACCACGTCGATCATGGTGCCGCGGTCGCCGGTGGAGGCGGTGACGTCGAGGAAGGTCAGCTCGTCCGCGCCCTGGGCGTCATAGGTGGCCGCGAGTTCCACGGGATCGCCCGCGTCCCTGAGGTTCTCGAAGTTGACGCCCTTGACCACGCGCCCGGCGTCGACGTCCAGGCACGGGATGACGCGTACCGCGAGGGTCATTTCACTTCCTCGAATCTCACAGCTCTGCCCCGATGGTCATTGTTCTGCCTCTCCTCGGACCCGATCGGCGGTGTCGGCGATCAGTTCCAGTAGTTCCTCGTGCACACCGGGCGCGGCGGCCAGCACCGAACCGGATTCGATGGTCCAGTCCGCGCCCAGCAGGTCGGTGACGACCCCGCCCGCGGCCCGGACCAGCACCACGCCCGCGGCGTTGTCCCACGGGTGATGTCCGAACACCACGGCCCCGCCCAGAATTCCGGACGCGGTGTAGGCCAGGTCGATGCCGGTGGAGCCGTACATGCGCTGCCGCCCCGACAGCCGGCTCAGCGCGCCCAGCAGGTTGAAGCGGAAGATGCCCGGAATCCGGCCCGCCCCATCGATATTGAAGCTGCCGAACCCGATCATGGCGGTGGCCAGTTTGCCCGGGCCCAGGGTCGGCAGCGGGGTGCCGTTGAGCAGCAGCGGTCCGCCCTCGACGGCCGCGTAGCGCTGGCCCAGGATCGGCAGCCAGGTCAGGCCGATCACCGGGACGCCGTCGCGCACCAGCGACAGCAGCATCCCGCACATGGGGCTGCCCGCCGAATAGTTGAAGGTGCCGTCGATCGGGTCGAGCACCCACGCGGTGCCCGAGGTCAGCTGCGGGCCGCCGAATTCCTCGCCGTGCACCGGGATTCCGGTGCGCTCGGCCAGTCGCTGCGAGATGGTGCGCTCGAGTTCCAGGTCGAGTTCGGTGGCGAAGTCGTTGCGCCCCTTCTCGATCGCGCTCGGCGCCCCGATGCCCTCGACGAAACGCGGTGCGGCGGAGTCGAGCACCGCGCTGGCGATGCCGAGCAGTTCGGCGAGTTCGGCGGCCATCGGCGGTTATCGAACCGCGGCCAGGGCTTCGGGCAGGGTGAACCGGCCCGCGTACAGGGCCTTGCCGATGATCGCGCCCTCGACGCCCTCGTCCACCAGGGTGGCGATGGCGGTCAGGTCCTCGAGCACCGAGATGCCGCCCGAGGCGATGACCGGCGCCTCGGCCGCGTTCGCGACCTGGCTCAGCAGATCCAGGTTGGGTCCGGTCAGCGTCCCGTCCTTGGACACGTCGGTGACCACGTAGCGCGAGCAGCCGTCGCGTTCGAGCCGCTCGAGCACCTCCCACAGGTCGCCGCCGTCGGTGACCCAGCCGCGCCCGCGCAGCCGCCATTCGCCGTCGATGAGCTTCACGTCCAGGCCGACCGCGACCTTGTCGCCGTACTCGCCGATGGCGCGGGCGCACCATTCCGGGTTCTCGATGGCCGCGGTGCCGATATTGACGCGCGCGCAGCCGGTGGCCAGCGCCGCCTTCAGCGACTCGTCGTCACGGATGCCGCCCGAGAGCTCCACCTTCACATCGAGCTCGCCGATGACCTCGGCGATGATGTCGCGATTGGACCCCTTGCCGAACGCGGCGTCCAGGTCGACCAGATGCACCCACTCCGCCCCCGCCTGCTGCCAGGCCAGGGCGGCGTCACGCGGCGAACCATAACTGGTTTCACTGCCCGCCTCCCCCTGAACCAGGCGCACAGCTTCACCATTGGCGACATCGACGGCAGGTAGCAGCACAAGACTCACGCAAGCATCCTAGTGGCTACCGATCACCGCGCCGTCGTCGGCCTCACGCGATCGGGGCGACCGCCGAAGCACTGCGAGGCATGTTGTTCATCTGCCACCGTGCGCGGGCCCGCCCCGCGCCTCGAGGTCCTGCCGAATGTCATCGAGTGTGAAGCGCTCCGACTCGGCCATGGCCGCACGGATCTCGTCGCCGATCCCAGGATCAGCGAGGATCTCCACCGTCTCCCGCAAGGATTCGAGGCGGTCGCGAACCTCGGCGGGCCGCGGATTCCTGGTCATGTACTGAATTATGGCGCTTCGCCGGGGACGGCAGGGCCCCTCGGACGGAGTTTCGCCTGGCATCAGCTCTCGCGGGTGTGCGATTCGAGGATGCGGTTCAGGGTGAGGACGAAGTGGGCTCGGTCGGCGGCGGTGAAGTCGGGGAGGAGTTCACGCTGGGCTGCTTCCAGCCGTTCATCGAGGTCAGCGAGGTGGGCGCGGCCCGCGCGGGTGAGGGTGAGGGTGTTACGGCGGCGGTCGGACGGGTCGGGGGCGCGGGTGAGGAGGCCGCGATCGGCGAGGTCGTTGACGGCTGCTACGACATCGCTGCGGTCGATGCCGGTACGGCGACCCACTGCGGCCTGGCTGAGGGGGCCGTTCTCGTCGAGGGTGGCGAGCAGGGCGTAGTGGTAGCGGCGGGAACCCGTTGGCTCCAGCGCCTTTTCGGTGCAGCGGTTGGCGATGATCGCGACCTGGCCGAGGAGGCGGGTGGGGAGGGCGCGGAGGCGGCCGGAGGCTCCTTCGGGGGCGGCGTCCATGAGAGGAATCTATCAAGACTTGTTGGGGAGACCCACGATCGGTTACATTGGTTTCACCAACGTTGGTTACACCAACCATTTCGCCGAAAGACTGCCACCATGAACGCGATCGACATCAGCACAGGGCGAATCCAGGACCTGGCCGACAAATTCGAGATCACCGAGCTGGTCCATCGGCTCGGACGGGCCCTCGACGAGGGCGATTGGGACGAGCTCGCGGCGCTGTACGCCCACGACGCCACCGCGCGGACGCCCGGCGGCAAGGCGGTGGGCCGGGCCGCGCTGGTCAGCCAGGCCAGCCGGAACCACACCCCCGATAGGCAGATTCAGCACATCATCAGCGGCATCATCGTCGAGCTGAACGGTGACACCGCGACGGTGCGCGCCAATCTGCTGTGCGTCTTCGCGTGGGGTCCCGCGCAGGACCCCACCCTCGGCTCGCAGCCCCGGCTCACCCTCGGCGAGGTGTACCGCTTCGAGGCCGTCCGCACCGGCGACGGCTGGCAGTTCTCCGGCGTCGCGTCCTCGCCCATCTGGTCGGCGGGCACTCGCCCGCGCCCCTCGGCCGCCTGAGCGGACTGACCTGGAAAACACGAAACCCCCGCTCGCGGCGGGGGTTTCGGCCGTTCCGATCAGATCGAGTCGACCCAGTTGCGGAGCAGCTGGGCTCCGGCGTCACCCGACTTCTCGGGGTGGAACTGGGTGGCCGACAGCGGTCCGTTCTCCACCGCGGCGAGGAACGGGACGCCGTGTTCGGCCCAGGTGAGTTTGGCGGGGGCAATCTGGCCGCCGCCGTCATCGGTCCAGCCCCAGTGCTGGGCGGCGTAGGAGTGCACGAAGTAGAAGCGGGTGTCGGCGTCCATGCCCGCGAACAGCACGCTGTCGGCGGGGGCCTTGACCGTGTTCCAGCCCATGTGCGGCAGGACGGGGGCGTGCAGGCGTTCCACGGTGCCGGGCCATTCGGCGCAGCCGTCGGTCTCGACGCCGAACTCGACGCCGCGTTCGAACAGGATCTGCATGCCGACGCAGATGCCGAGGACCGGGCGGCCGCCGGAGAGCCGCTTGCCGATGATGCGGTCACCGCGCACGGCCAGCAGGCCCGACATGCAGGCGGCGTAGGCGCCGACGCCGGGGACCACCAGACCGTCCGCGTTCAGCGCGGTCTCGGGGTCCGCGGTGATGATCACCTCGGCGCCGGTGCGGGCCAGGGCGCGGCCGGCCGAGTGCAGGTTGCCCGAACCGTAGTCGAGCAGGGCGATCTTCTTGGTCACAGCGAACCCTTGGTGGACGGGACCCCGGACACGCGCGGGTCGTATTCGACCGCCGCGCGCAATGCCCGCGCGACGGCCTTGTATTCGGCCTCGGTGATGTGGTGCTGGTCGCGGCCGTAGAGCACGCGCACGTGCAGGGCGATGCGCGCGTTGAGCGCGATCGACTCGAACACGTGGCGGTTGATGACCGTCGAGTACGACGCGGTCGGGGCGACGCTCGGAATGATGGTGTGCAGCAGGTGATCCGGTTCGCCGGTGTGCACGCAGTACGGCCGGCCGGACACGTCGACGACCGCGTGGGCGAGGGTCTCGTCCATCGGGATGAAGCAGTCGCCGAAGCGGCGGATGCCCTTCTTGTCGCCGAGCGCCTGGCCCAGGGCCTGGCCGATGACGATGGCGGTGTCCTCGACGGTGTGGTGGGCCTCGATCTCGATGTCACCCTTGGCCGCGACGGTGAGGTCGAAGCTGCCGTGCTGGCCGAAAGCGGTCAGCATGTGGTCGTAGAACGGGACGCCGGTGGAGATGTCGGTCTTGCCGGAGCCGTCCAGGTTGAGCTCCACCACGATGGAGGACTCGCGGGTGGTGCGCTCGACCCGGGCGATGCGGTCGGCGGGACGTTCGGTGGTCATCGGGCGATCAGCTCCTCGGACGCCAGTTTCGCGCTGACGCGCAGGAATTCGTCGTTCTCGGCGGCCAGGCCGATGGTGGTGCGCAGGTAGCCGGGGATGCCGACATCGCGGATGAGCACGCCCTCGTCGAGGTAGTGCTGCCAGGCGCGCGCCGCGTCGGCGAAACGGCCGAACAGCACGAAGTTGGCATCCGACGGGATCACGTCGTAGCCCAGCTCGGTCAGCGCCGCCATCACGCGGTCGCGTTGCGCGGCCAATTCGTGGACGCTGCCCAGGGTTTCGTCGGCGTGCCGCAGCGCCGCCCGCGCCGCGGCCTGGGTGACCACGGACAGGTGGTAGGGCAGGCGCACCAGCAGCATGGCGTCGATGACCGCGGGCGCGGCCACCAGGTAGCCCAGCCGCCCGCCCGCGAAGGCGAACGCCTTGGACATGGTGCGGCTGACCACCAGCTTGGTCGGGTACTTGTCGATCAGGCTGATCGCGCTGGGCGCGGAGGAGAACTCGCCGTAGGCCTCGTCGACCACCACGATGCCGGGGGCGGCGTCGAGGATGCGCTCCAGGTCCGGGATCGGGATGCTGTGCCCGGTCGGATTGTTGGGGCTGGTCACGAAGACCACGTCGGGGTTCTTCTCCCCCACCGTGAGCACCGCGTAGTCGATGTCGAGGGAGAAGTCGCCGTTGCGCTTGGCCTCGATCCACTCGGTGTCGATGCCCTCGGAGATGATCGGGTGCATCGAGTACGAGGGCACGAAACCCAGTGCGCTGCGGCCGGGTCCGCCGAAGGCCTGCAGCAGCTGCTGCAGGATCTCGTTGGAGCCGTTGGCCGCCCACACATTGGCCACGGCCACCGCGACGCCGGTCTGCCGGGTCAGGTAGGCGGCCAGGTCGGTGCGCAGGCCGACCGCGTCGCGGTCCGGGTACCGGTGCAGATCGGCGGCGGCCGCGCGCACGGACTCGGCGACATCGTCGACCAGGGCCTGGCTCGGCGGGTGCGGGTTCTCGTTGGTGTTGAGCTGGACGGGCACCGTCAATTGCGGTGCGCCGTACGGGCTCTTGCCGCGCAGGTTGTCGCGCAGCGGCAGATCGTCGAGCGAGATGTTCGAGCCGGGAACAGACATGGCGCCTTCTCCCAGTCCTGCCTGGGCGCTCACCGCAGCTGTCCGAATCGCGCCTGCACGGCCTGGCCGTGCGCGGGCAGGTCCTCGGCGTTGGCGAGGGCGACCACGTGGCCCGAGACATCCTTCAGCGCCGCCTCGGTGTACTCGACGACGTGGATGCCGCGCAGGAAGGTCTGCACGCTCAGACCCGAAGAGTGCCGGGCGCATCCGGCGGTGGGCAGCACGTGGTTGGAGCCGGCGCAGTAGTCGCCCAGCGACACCGGCGACCAAGCGCCGACGAAAACCGCTCCGGCCGAACGCACCCGGGCGGCCACGCCCGCGGCGTCGGCGGTCTGGATCTCGAGGTGCTCGGCGGCGTAGGCGTTGACCACGCGCAGGCCCTGCTCGATATCGTCGACCAGCACGGTGCCGGACTGCTTGCCCGACAGCGCCTCCGCGACCCGGTCGTGGTGCTTGACCACGGCCATCTGCGCGGTGAGCGCCGCGTCCACGGCGTCGGCGAGTTCGACGCTGTCGGTGACCAGGACGCTGGCGGCCAGCACGTCGTGCTCGGCCTGGGAGATGAGGTCGGCGGCCACGTGCGCCGGGTCGGCGGTGGCGTCGGCGAGGATGGCGATCTCGGTGGGACCGGCCTCGGCGTCGATGCCGACCAGGCCGCGGCACAGCCGCTTGGCGGCGGTCACGTAGATATTGCCGGGGCCGGTGATCAGGTCGACCGGTTCCAGCTGCGCGCCGTCGGTGTCGGTGCCGCCGTAGGACAGCAGGGCCACGGCCTGCGCGCCGCCGACCGCCCACACCTCGGCCACGCCCAGCAGCTTGGCGGCGGCCAGGATGGTCGGGTGCGGCAGGCCGCCGAACTGCGCCTGCGGCGGGGAGGCGACGACGAGCGACTCCACGCCCGCGGCCTGCGCCGGAACCACGTTCATGACGACCGAGGACGGGTAGACGGCATTGCCGCCGGGCACGTACAGGCCGACCCGCTCGACCGGCACCCACCGCTCGGTGACGGTGCCGCCGGGCACCACCTGGGTGGTCTTGTCGGTGCGGCGCTGGTCGTCGTGGACCTTGCGGGTGCGCTCGATGGCGACCTCGAGGGCGGCGCGGACGGCGGGATCCAGCTCGGCGAGGGCCCGGTCCAGTTCGGCGGCGGGCACCCGCACCGAGGCGGGGGTGACGCCGTCGAACTTGGCGCTGAATTCCAGTGCGGCCTCGACGCCCCGATCGCGGATCGCCTCCACGACGGGGCGCACATGATGCAGCACCGAGTCCACGTCGACGCCCCCGCGCGGCAGCGCCGCGCGCAGTTCGGCAGCAGTGGGAGTACGTCCGCGCAGGTCGACGCGGGCGAGCTCGATGCGGCTGGTCATAGCGCTGTGCAGTCCTTGTCTGTGCTGATTCGAGGGGGTTCGCGACCGGTTCGGGTACCGCATGGGGTATCAGCCGAAACCGCTTGCGACCAGCTACCAGCCTATCCGGTCACCGCCACCGCTTTATCCGCGCATCACCCGAGCGCCCGCTATTCGTGCGCGACCGCCGCCGGCCCGGTGCTCTCACCGCGTCCGCCCCGCTCGGCGCGGTCGTCGCCGAAGCGGGTCGCGACCACGTGTTGCTGGGCGAATGTCCAGGCATTCTGGGTGACGAAGTACAGCAGGATCGCGATCGGCATGACCGGTCCGACCACCAGCGCGCCCGCCGGGAACACCCACTGCGAGAGCGTGTTCATGACGCGCGCGGTCGAGGCCGCCGGGCCCTCGGCCGGCGCCGGCTGGCGGGCGATGGCGGCGCGGGCGGTGAAATGGGTGGCGATCGCGGCGATCACCATGAGCGGAATCGCCACCGCGGCAATGGTTCCGAACTGCGAACCCGCCCCCGACAGCGTGGCCGCCAGCGGCGCGCCGAACAGTTTCGCGTCCAGGAACGACTGCACCTGCCCGGCGCCGAACACGTAATTCTGGGTGTGACCGGGCTGGAAGGACCGCAGCACGTGGTAGAGCCCGATGAAGACCAGCGCCTGGCCGAGGATCGGCAGGAACCCGGTGAGCACGTTGACCCCGGACTCCTTCTGCAACTCCTGCATGGCCAGCGCCTGCTGCTCGCGGTCGCCCGCGTGCTTGCGCTTGATCTCCTGGATCCGCGGCTGCATCTCGGCCAGCTTCCGCGAGAACCGCAGTTGCGCCACGAACGGCTTGATCAGCAGCGCCCGCAGGGTGAGCACCAGGAACACGATGGCCAGCACCCAGGCCAGGCCGGAGGTCGCGCCCAGCACGGACGCGAAGGCGGTGTGCCACAGCCACAGGACGGCGGACACCGGGTAATAGATGAAATCGAGCATGGAGTACCTCGCTGCGCAGCGCCCGGCACACGCGTGCGGGCGGAGGGAATTCGGGACGGCGATGAACCCGACAGCGACGCGCACCGGGAAGCCGGATGCGAACTCGCACCATCAGCTTGGAAGGCTGAGGTTCTACTGTGCGGGTTCTACCGCGCGCGATTGCGGTCAGGCCGCGAGGACTCCGGGCGCGCGCGGCCGCGGCCGCCCCGGCGCATCCGGATTGCTCTGCCGCAGAAACGCGCCGCGACGCCGCTTCCCGGCCGATTCCGCCGGCCCGGCCGACGCGACGGCCACCAGCAGCGGCCCCCGCGCCGCGATCACGGCGGCGGTCACCGCGACCAGCGCGACCGCACCGAGCACCAGCAGCGAATCAGGATGTGCGGCACCCAGATACAGCACCGCCCACGCGGAGACCACGAGCGCGCCCACCAGCAGCGCCGTCGATCGAATCCGCGAACCCATGCGCCTGACAGTACCTGCGTTACCCGCCCTCGGCACCCTGTGTTCCGCACCACTGGCCCTGCGCCGTCCGCCCGCGCCGAGGTGTCACGCCCTGCCGTACCGATGGGACGCCCGGCAGGTTGACGCCGCGTCCCGACAGCATCGACGCCCGGGGCCGGAGCGGCCCGCGACGCGCTGGTTCTCCGCCGAGCCTCGAGGCAGGGCGGTCCGGTGGCCCAGCGCCCTCCCCCGCACCCCGGGTCGAGGGCGCGGGGCGGCAATCGGCAGCGAGCCCTATTCGGCGACGAGGCGGCGGATGATCATCGGTTCGGCGATGATCGCTTCGAGAACGTCGGCGACGTGCCGGAAGTGGTCGGTGGTGAAATGCTTTTCCAAGGCGTCGGCGTCGACCCATTCCTCGACCACGACCATGTGCGCGGGATCGTTCGGGTTGGTGAAGGGCTGATAGGACAGGCAGCCGGGTTCGGCCAGCGACGGTTCGATCATGGCTTCCAGGGCGGTGCGCAGGCGGTCCTCGTTGCCGGCGGTCACGCGTAGCTCGGCGACGACGTGCAAGGTCATGGTGTGCTCCTCGGGGTTCGGTGTCGGGGTATTCGACGCGGGGTCAGTGGGTGATGGGTCCGTCGCCCGCGCCGGTGGCGCGCAGGGCGGCGGCGATGGCGTCGAGGTCGGCAGGGGTCAGTTCGAGGGTGGCGGCGTCGATCCAGCCGTCGACCTGTTCGGGGGTGCGGGCGCCGACGATGGCGCCGGTGACACCGGGCCAGGTGAGGGTCCAGGCGATGGCGAGCGCGCCGACGGTGGTGCGGTGGGCCGCGGCGATCGGGCGCAGCGCCTCCACCAGGGCGAGGTTGCGGTCGAGTTCGGTGGTGAACTCGGGGAAGCCCCGGCGCCAGTCGTCATCGGGCAGGTTCGCGACGCGTTCGGCGGTGAACGCGCCGGTGAGCAGGCCGGAGTGCTGGGGCTGGTAGACGATGCCGCCGGTGTGATGGGCCGCGGCCCAGGCCAGTTCGCCCGCGGCGGCGCGCTTGATCAGCGAGAACTGGGGCTGGATGGCGTCGACGTGGGCGATGGACTCGGCGAGTTCCAGTTGCGGCACATCATGGTTCGACAGGCCGATGGCCCGGACCTTGCCCTCGGTCACCAGGTCGGCCATGGTCTGCCAGTACTCGTGCAGCGGGGTGACGACGGCCTCGCTCACGCCGTCGGGGTCCGAGAAGTCCAGGGAGGCACCGGTGTCGGGCCAGTGCACCTGGTAGAGGTCGATGCGCTCGACGTGCAACCGCCTCAGCGAGTCCTCGACCTCGCGGCGCACGCTGGCGGGGGCCATGACGCGCTTGGGCGCGGCGGCGCGGTCGTCGTCGTCCCAGACCAGTCCGGCCTTGGTGAAGACGAAGGGCCGGTCGGCCTCGGGCAGTTCGCCGATCGCCTTGCCGACCACTTCCTCGGAGTGGCCGAGCCCGTAGACGGCGGCGGTGTCGATCCAGTTCACGCCGGCATCGATGGCGCGGCGCACGGTGGCGATCGATCCGGCGTCGTCCTGGGCGCCCCAGGCGTAGCGCCAGCCCGCGCCGCCGAGTGCCCACGCGCCGAAGCCGATCCGGCTGATGCGCATGTCGGTGGTGCCGAGCTGACGGGTGGGAAGGGAGGTCATGCTGTGCTCCTCGGAGTCGGGGTCCGCCGTGGTGTGCGGCGCTGAGCACTACATTCGTCCGATCCGGGGGCGGCAAACAGTGCGGCGTCTGCCTGGGCACGGCATGACCAGGATGAAACCCGGTGCCCGCGTGGTTACCTGGTTCCATGACCCTGGACCGTCGCGCCGAACTCGGTGAATTCCTGCGCTCCCGCCGCGCCCGGCTCAGCCCCGAGGAGGTGGGCCTGGTCTCGCACGGGGCCCGCCGCCGGGTGCCGGGCTTGCGGCGCGAGGAGCTGGCGCTGCTGGCCGGGGTGAGCGTGGATCACTATGTGCGCCTGGAACAGGGCCGCAGTCTGCAGTTCTCGGAGTCGGTGCTGGACGCGGTGGCACGGGCGCTGCGGTTGAATCAGGTCGAGCGCGATCATCTCTATCTGCTGGCCCGCCCGTGGTCGGGTGAGGAGCCGCCGGCCGCGCAGCAGGTGCGGCCGGGTCTGCGGCGGCTACTGGACGCCGCGCACGACGTGCCCGCCTACATCGTGGGCCGCGGGGTCAGCGTGCTGGCCTGGAATCGCCTGGCGGCGGCGCTGATCGGCGATTTCGGCGCGATCGCGCCCGAGCAGCGCGACTTCCTGCACCTGGTGTTCCTCGACGAAGGCGCCAAGGAGCTCTACGAGGACTGGGACGACAAGGCCGCCGACACCGTCGCCTATCTGCGCGTGGACGCCGCCCGTAATCCGGGCGACCCCCGCATCACCGCCCTGATCGACGAAATGAACGCCGCGAGCCCGGAATTCGCCGCGCTGTGGGAGCGCCATGAGCTCAAGGACAAGACGCACGGCCGCCACATCTACCGGCATCCGATCGTGGGACGGCTGGAGCTGGGCTACGAAACCCTGCGGCTGCCCGACGATCCCGATCAAGCCCTGGTCGCCCATCACGTCGAGCCCGGCTCCCCCAGCGCCGACGCCCTGCGCCTGCTGGCGACCTTGGCCGCCGACTCGGCCGCGCACCGCTAGCCCGACCGGTAGAAGCCCCCGGAAAAGGCAAGCGCCGCACCGGCATTCCGGTGCGGCGCCGCGACGCGGTGTCCCGCTACTTGGTGTCGCTGTCGATCAGCAGGGAGCCGCCGCTGTCGACGACCCGCAGCGTCACCGACTTGCTGCCGCTGTTCTTGGTGCTCAGGCTGGCCAGCGAGATGTCCACGGAGCCATCGGGATTGTTGCTGTCGGTGCCGCGCGCGCCCTCGATGGTCGAGTAGCGGCTGATCGGGTTGTTCGTCCAGTAGGTCTGGAACGCCGACGCACTGCCGTACACCTGCTGCGCGGCCGGGGTGAGCCGGGTCCACGCCTCCTGGTAGCGCTGCGAGGTGAGGGCGTCGTAGAACTTGTCCACGGCGTCCGCGCCATTGCCCACGCTCACGGTCGAGGCGCTCTTGGTCTGCCCCAGGCCCGAGGGCGTGCCCTTGGTGGAGCTGGCCGAGGTCGAGGCCTTCACCGAGGTGGTGGCGCCGCCGCCCGCGCCGGGCGAGTCGCTCGAGCCGGAGTCGCTCATCATGCCGTACACGATGCCGCCGGCCACCACGACGACCGCGGCCAGCAGGATCCACACCAGCTTCTTCTTGGAAGCCGGTTCCGAATCCGGTTCGGGCGCGGGATGATTGCGGGTCGGCGGGCCGCCGTTGGGCACCGGGCGCGGCGGCGGGGTCTCGAGCAGCTGGGCCTGGCTCATCGCGCCGGTCGGGATGTCGACGTTGGCCGCGGACCGGCGTTCCATCTGCCGGGTCTGCTGGCGCGGCGCGGTGCCGCCCTGCGGGGTGATCGGGCCGGAGCGGCGGCCGGCGAACACCCGGGCGGCCTCGGCGTCCGGGCCGACCTCGGCGAATTCCGCCATGATGTCGCGCACGTCGAGCATGCTCGGCCGGTCCTCGGGCTCGAAGCTGAGCAGGCTCAGCAGCAGGTCCGACAGCGGACCGGCATTGCGCGGCTCGCTGATCTGGCCGTTGGCCGCGGCGTAGAGCAAGGCCAGCGGATTCGGGTTGGTGCCGTAGGGCGGTTCGCCCTCGAGCGCGTGGAAGAGCGTGGCGCCCAAGGCGAAGACGTCGGCGGCCGGGGTCGGTTCCGCGCCGCGGGCGACCTCGGGGGCGAGGTAGGCGGCGGTGCCGGAGATGAGCCCGGTGGCGGTGAGGGTGACGTCGCCCTTGGACTTGGCGATGCCGAAGTCGGTGATCTTCACCGCGCCGTTGTCGCCGAGCAGGATGTTGCCGGGCTTGACGTCACGGTGCACGATGCCGGCGCGGTGCGCGGCGATGAGCGCGGAAGCCACCTGTTCGCCGATGCGCGCGCACTGCGGCAGCGGCAGCGTGCCCTGCGCGGACAACACCACGGCGAGACTCTGCGAGGGCAGGTACTCCATGATCAAGCACGGGTCGCCCTCGTGCTCGGTGATGTCGAAGACGACGATGGCGTTCGGGTGCTGGAACCGGGCCGCGTTGCGGGCCTCGCGCGCGGCGCGCTGCCGGACGATGTCCTTGTCGGCATCCGACAGGCTCGGCTGGGTGAGGATCTGCTTGATCGCGACGGACCGTTCCAGCCGCTGGTCGACGGCTCGCCAGACGACGCCGGTGCCGCCGCTACCAATCCGTTCGACCAGGCGGTAATGCCCTGCGATCACTTGGCCGGTTTCGATGGCACTACTCCGAGGTTCTTCGAGATGACTGTGACAATGCGGTTGCCCGCGCGTTTCCCCGCACGAGTGTAGCGGGCGGCGCGCGGATCGCCGACGTCAGCGTGAGATATGGCGGAGATCTCGATGAGATCTGCGCCGCCCGTCGGCGACCCGCCCGTGACCCGGCTGGCGTATGCACTGGTCGGACCCCATACATGACCAGACATATACCAATCGGTTTGGTGTGTGTTTGCTCCCGCACACCGGCGGGGTTCAGCTACCTTTCACCGCCGCCGGCCACTGCGCGCGGACCAGTCGCGCCGCGTCCGCCGCGTCGAGCTCGATCTCGAAGACCTCCTCGAGCACCTTCGGCAGCTCGGCGACCTCGAGCTCGCGGACCTCGGCCGAACCGTCGGGACGGCTGGTGGTCCACGTGGTGCCGTCGATCTGGTGGTGCGCGTCGGCGTGGAAGCGCTGCACGAACGGGCGCAGGGTGAACGGCGAACGCGGCGAAGTGGACACGAAGTGATTCCCGACCGCGAAATCGATGCGGTACTGCGGGGTGCTCGCGAAGGTGTACCGGTCCACCCAGCCGGCACGCCCGAACTCGTGCAGCGTCCACCGCTCGCCGCCGACCGCGTCGAGGGCCCGCTCCAGCCGGAAACGCCATGCGCCCGCGGCGAATTCGCCACCGTCGGCGGTGAGCTCGACAGGCTCGAGCGGACCCCGGCCGAACCCGACATCGCAGAGCCAGCGCCGGTCGTCGTCGGCGGCCGTGACCCGCAGCAGCGCGTGGGTGGCGGGCCGTGCGGCCGTCGCGCCGAGGGTGACCCGGCCCGACATGGCGGTGAACTCGAAACCGAACCGCTCCAGCGCGGCGGCGAACAGGCCGACGTTCTCGTAGCAGTAGCCGCCGCGGCGGCGCCGGATCAGCTTGTCCTGCAGCGCGTCCAGCTCCAGCGGGATACCGCGGCCGAGGATGATCTCGAGGTTCTCGAACGGGATCGTGGTGGTGTGGGCGCGCACCAGGGCGCGCAGGGTCTCCAGGGTAGGCGTGCGCGCACCGGTGAATCCGATCCGGTCCAGGTAGGCGTCGAGGTCGAGCTCCGCGCCCAGCCAGGTGTAGCCGGGGTCCGCCGGTGTGTTCATCACTGCCTTCCTTCACGCCCGATTCGCGTCGATCATCCGTCTTCCGAGGTGATCAACGGTCGTGGGCGCGACGGTGTTCCGACGCGACCGGACCGCCGGGTCAGGCGTGGACGCGCGCGAGGGTGCGCAAACCCTCGCGATAGCTCGGATAGCGCGGCGCCCAGCGCAGTTCGGCCCGGGCCTTGGCATTGGAGGCGCGCAGGGAGAAGTCGAGCATCTGGGCCGCGGTCAGCGGGGTACCGCGGCCGAGGATGATCTCGAGGTTCTCGAACGGGATCGTGGTGGTGTGGGCGCGCACCAGGGCGCGCAGGGTCTCCAGGGTAG